>CAZVQM010000075.1:0-4102 GCA_964629265.1 uncultured Candidatus Saccharibacteria bacterium
ATGGCGCAAAGGATGTTCTTGATGGCATTACCGATGGCCATTGGAACACTCTATCTTTTCAAAGGGTACTTTGAAACTGACCTTACCAAAGCTTTGACAATTTCTCTCACAACGCTTGCGATGTTCCAATGGTTCAATGCGTGGAATTGCAGATCCGAAAGCAAATCTATTTTTCAGATGAATCCGTTTTCTAATAAGTTTCTAGTCGGCGCCACAGTGATAGTTATATTTCTACAACTTTTCGCGCTCCATACGCCATTTTTGCAGAAAATCCTGCACACCACACCACTCTCGCTTTTGGAATGGCTTATTATTATTCCAATTGCCTCATCAATTATCTTGGTCGAGGAGATACGCAAATTATTTTTTCGGAGAAAGTTAATTTAAAAAATAACATGAACCACCAAAAATCAGAACTTCATTTTCAAGCCGGTTCATAAAAAAGTACTCGCCATTTGCAAATGTTGCAAAAGCAATGGTGGGTATCTTTAAACTTGGATTAGCGATCAATTCGGTCATCAATCACCGCGCTTATCCCTGGCATCGGCACCGCCCTAGTGCTTCTTCCGGCCGTTCTCTACCTATACTTCAGCGGAGAGACGCTTTTCGCGGTCGGCCTTCTTCTTTGGGGGATGACGGCCGTGGGGCTTGTTGATAACTTTTTGGGACCGAAACTCGTTGAACGAGGAATGCGGCTTCACCCATTTCTTATTCTTCTTTCTGTCTTGGGCGGTGTTGGCTTTTTCGGGCCTCTCGGATTCTTACTGGGGCCGCTCGTCTTGAGCTTACTCTTCGCTCTTATCGAGATTTATTTTGCGATTAAGAAAGAACACGAAGGTCGATAATACTTATATCGTTATTATTATCTTGCTTCTTTTTGCTTTCGTTTTGCCCTTAGCGGTCGGTTACCAACAATAAAAATGAAAGCTAAAAAGGAAAAAGTTGATGTATTTTTTGACCTGTCAAAGAAATATTGCTATAATCAACCAGTATTGTGACTACTATCCCAAAGTATCTTACACGAATTTTCTTTATCGGGTTTTTTGTCGTTTTTATACTTTTTTCAAGTATTGTTGCTTTCGTTACTGATTGGTGGTGGTTTTCCGAGGTTGGCCACACGCAAATCTTTATTACGTCTCTGGTTGCTAAAATAGCGTTGTTTTCTTCAGCGGGAGTTTTTGCCGCGGTTTTTTTGCTCGCTAACTTCTCTTTGGCGATTCGCTCGAAAAATTCTTGGACGGCAATATTGCCGGCGGCCTTAACCGGTCAGCAGGTGGTGAATGTGGACAGTCGCATTGTTAAAAAATTGGCTGTTGCGTTGAGTGTGATAATCGCGATTTTTTTCGGACTCGCGACAGCGGCCAATTGGCAGGAGGTCTTAAGATTTATTTCAGGCGCGCCATTTAGCGTAGCTGATCCTATCTTCGGTAAAGATATCGGCTTTTATCTATTTACCCTTCCTGTTTTTCAGATGGGATTGTGGTTGATAAAGTTTCTCGTTCTGTTATCGCTTGTTGGTTCCGCGATCATATATTTTTTGCGAGGGAGCCTTAATTTTTCAGGTTTGCCTGCCGGACGGGCAGGTTTGTCTATGCAGACAGGTCTGCAGTTACTCAAGCGACCGCAGATAGAGCGCGGAGCAAGAATTCATCTTGGTATCCTGCTCGCCATTTTTCTCTTAACCATTGTCGCCGGAGTATATCTTTCCCGCTTTGCGCTGCTCACGAGCCAAAGCGGTTTAGTGTTTGGCGCGACCTACGCGGACGCAACCGTGAGAATATTTATGCTTTGGATTTCAATGGCTGCGGCAGCGCTCGCGGCAGTTTCAGCTGCCTTTTGGGCGTGGAAAGGAAAGTTGACGCCGCTTATCGGAGCGGTTTCTTTGTATGTTGTCGTGGGATTCGCCGTGGCGGTGATCCCGTCTCTTGTCCAAAAGCTCGTAGTTGCTCCCAATGAGCTCGTGAAAGAAACGCCGTTTATTAAGTATAATATTACCGCTACTCGTCAGGGGTTTGCGCTTGATAAAATTGAGGAACGGGAAATCTCTGGAGATAAGCCGCTCACCGCGTCTGATATCGCGAACAATAATCTCACGGTCAAAAACGTGCGGCTTTGGGACAGAAAACCACTTTTATCAACTTTTTCCCAGATACAAGAAATCAGAACCTATTATGAGTTTGCCGAAGTTGATAACGATCGCTATATCATAGACGGAGAAATTCGCCAGATTATGCTCTCTCCGCGGGAGTTGGCTTCAGAAAGCCTCCCGAATAAAAACTGGATTAATGAACGGCTGACATTTACGCATGGATACGGTGTGGCAGCCGGACCGGTGAATCAAGTTACTCCCGAAGGCTTGCCGGTTTTGTTCGTTAAGGATTTGCCGCCAAAGGCCAATGTGAAAGAGCTTGAAATTTCGCGCCCGGAAATCTATTTCGGCGAGCTTTCAAACGACTATGTCATTACCAAAACAAAATCTCGCGAGTTTGACTATCCCAAGGGCGAAGAAAATGTCTACGCAACATATGAAGGTAAGGGCGGGGTGGAGATAAACTCGTTTTTAAGGCGCGTTTTTTACGCGATGAAATTTCAGTCGCTCAAACTGCTTTTGTCCAACGACATAACCAGCGAGAGCCGTATTTTGTATTACCGTACTATTGCCGAAAGGGTCGCCAAGATCGCGCCGTTTTTGACCCTTGATAGAGACCCATATATTGTCATTGCCGATGGCAAAGTATATTGGATTGTCGACGCCTATACCACGAGTGACCGTTATCCTTACTCGGAACCTGTACGGTTAAACGGCGGGAAGATAAACTACATCAGAAACTCGGTCAAGGTGGTGGTTGATGCATATAATGGCAGTGTTGTCTTCTATCAAGCGGATACAGATGACCCAATTTTAAAAACATACGCCAAGATTTTCCCCGGAACATTCCGGCCGCTTTCGGAGATTCCAAAGAGCCTGGTTTCTCATTTGCGCTATCCCGAAGATATTTTCACCCTGCAGAGTGCCGTTTATTCTGTCTATCACATGGACGATCCGCAGATTTTTTACAACAAAGAAGACCAGTGGGAGATTCCGGCCATTGCGGCAGAAGGAGAGGGAGCGTCCCGCGCAGGCGCAATTCCGCCGATGCAACCGCGGCACATCATTATGAAGTTGCCGGGAGACCCACCTGCCGGCGAGGCGGGGAAAAAAGAGGAATATGTTTTAATGTTGCCTTTTACTCCCCGCGCAAAAGACAATCTGTCTTCTTGGATGGTCGCCCGTAACGATGGAGAAAACTACGGCAAATTGCTAGTTTATCGTTTTCCTAAAGACAAGCTCGTATTCGGACCTAAACAGATTATAGGCAGAATTAACCAAGACTCCGAGATTAGCCAGCAGATTTCGCTTTGGAGTCAAGGCGGGTCGCAAGTAATTCAAGGTCCGCTTTTGGTTATTCCGATTGAGGAATCTCTTTTGTATGTGCGCCCGCTCTATCTCAAAGCCGAAGCTGGAAAGATCCCCGAATTAAAACGGGTGGTTGTGGCGTATGGAAATAAAATTGCCATGGAAGAGACGCTGGAGGAGGGGCTAATGAGAATCTTTGGCGGCGGAATGGGGGTAAGACCAGCGGGGTCCCCGACAGCAAGACCGCAAGTAGCGCCTTCTCAAGATATAGAGGAGCGCATACGAAGAGCGGCTGGCGCATATGAAGAGGCGCTCCGCGCGCAAAGGGATGGCGATTGGGCGCGCTACGGCGAGGCAATAAGGCGACTGGGAGATATTCTTAAACAATAATTATGAACCGTCTCAAAACAACTATTCTGCTAGGCGGTCTTACGGGATTGGTTATTGCTGTAGGATATTATTTCGGTGGACAAAACGGCGCGCTGGTTGCGCTCGCGCTCTCGGCAACTATGAATCTTGGCTCCTAACACTGTTTAAATGACGTGATAAACTAGGCAGAAATGTCAGAGCGTTCGTTTGATGACTTGGCAACACGGGTTGATCGGTATCTTCGTAAGGAGGATACGTTATTGGCCAAAGCAATAAAGGGTGTCTGTTCCCTACAGGGAGAGGAATATCGCAATGGCCGTTTTAAGAGAGGTTTTG
>CAZVQM010000076.1:0-4101 GCA_964629265.1 uncultured Candidatus Saccharibacteria bacterium
AGATCCGCGACAAGGAAACCGCGGCAATGGCGATTCACTCCGCGCTCACCGGGCACTTGGTTCTCTCAACCCTGCATACGAATAACGCAATCGGTGTTATTCCGCGTCTTATCGATATGGGTGTTGATCCGTATCTTATCCCCCCGACGCTTATTCTTGTTGCTGGACAGCGCTTGGCGAGGCGCCTGTGCGCCGACTCGAGAAAGGCGGTGAAGATTAGTGGGCGCGCAAAAGAAATTATTTCGCAGGAGCTTGCAGGAATGCCGGAAGCGGTTCGTAAGAGTGTTCTGGCGTCAATGCCGCAAGAAATTTATCAGCCGGAAGTTTCTTCTACATGTCCCAAAGGCACGCGCGGGCGAATCGGCGTTTTTGAAATTCTTGTTATGACGCCGGAGCTCGAAAAAATCATTTTGACCGCTCCGTCGGACGCCGCAATTGCAGAAGAAGCGCGCCGCCAAGGGATGATTACCATGCGTCAAGACGGCATTCAAAAGGTTTTGAAAGGGATCATTGGTCTTGAAGAACTTTTGGAGGTAATATAAGATGCCAATACGAATCATCCGCATTATTAGCATCATTTTTTTATGCCCACAATCACAAAAAGTTTTGACGAGTTATTTGTCCAGGTCGTGAAAAACGGCGCATCAGACCTCCATATTGCCGTCGCTCGCCACCCCACGATTCGGATCGACGGGCAGTTGATGCCCCTTACGAAATTCGACATTGTGACCTCGCCGGAAGCAGAAGCGTTTGTCCGAATGATTGTACCCGAAGCCGATGTCGAGCGCTTTTTCAAAGAAAAGGAGCTTGATCTTTCGTATATGTTTCAGGATCTGGCGCGTTTTCGCGTTAACGTGTTTCGCGAGCGCGGGTCGCCTGCCGTTGCGTTTCGCATGATTCCCACAAAGATACGGACGTTTGAAGAGTTGAATCTCCCCGGCGACGTGTTTAGAGAATTCTCCATGAAGCAACAGGGGTTTTTCCTTGTTGTCGGACCCACGGGCCACGGGAAGTCGACGACCCTTGCGTCGATGGTTGACTACATGAATCACCTCCGGGCAGACCATATTATTACGATTGAGGACCCGATCGAGTATTTGTTTGCGTCGGACAAATCCCTCATTGTTCAGCGTGAGATCGGCGTTGATACGTTTGAATTCCATAAAGCGCTCCGGTCGATGTTTCGCGAAGACGTCGATGTCGCGATGATCGGCGAAATGCGCGATCCCGAAACGATTGCGACCGCGGTGACCGCCGCAGAGACCGGGCATCTGGTTCTTTCAACCCTGCATACGAATAATGCCGCGCAAACGGTTGACCGCATCATTGACTCGTTTCCACCCGGCCAGCAGCCGCAAATCCGTGCGCAGCTCGCGGCGACCCTGATCGCGATTGTGTCCCAGCGCCTTGTCCCGAGGATTTCCGGCGGGCTTATCCCAGCGGTTGAGATTTTGATTGCGACCTCCGCGGTGCGCACCGTAATCCGGGAAAACAAAGTCCATGAAGTTGATATGCTCATAGAAACCGGGCTTGAACACGGCATGGTGAGCTTAAACCGCTCTCTCGCGGAACTTGTGAAGCGGGGCGAGATCTCGATGGAAACCGCAATGCTCTATTCGCTTCGTCCCGAGGAGCTTCAGGTGCTCGTCCGTTGAAAATCCGAAGCACGAAATCCGAAATTCGAAACAAATTCAAAATGACAGAAATTCCAAATTTAAAACGCGTTTTGAATTTTTAGCATCTGAATTTTGGGTTTGTTTCGGATTTAGATATTAGGATTTAGTATTTTTTCGTCTTATGGCAACCTTTGGATATCAGGTTCGCGACCGCCAAGGAGTTCTTGAAGCGGGGACAATCGAGGCCTCGTCGAAGGACTCGGTTCTTGATATTCTCCAGCGCCGGGGGTATACGGTTCTTTCGGTCGCTGAAAAGAAAAAAAACGCATTCTCATTTTCTCTCCGCGGCAGGGCGACGGCGAAGGATGTCGTCGTTCTTTCGCGTCAGCTCGCGACTTTGTTCGAGGCCCAGGTCCCGATTATCGAATCCCTGCGCACGCTTGCCGAGGAAACGTCAAAGCCCGCATTGAAAGACGCTTTGGGCCAGATTCTTGCGGATGTAACGGGCGGCCTTGCGCTTTCGCAGGCATTTGCCAAGCATCCGAAGTTTTTCTCGGCGTTTTATGTAAATTTGATACGCTCCGGCGAGGAGTCGGGGAAGCTTCAAGAAGTGTTTCTTTATCTTGCGGATTACGTCGAGCGCTCGTACTACCTTACCATGAAGGCACGTAACGCCATGATCTATCCCGCATTCATCCTTGTTGCGTTTGTGGCGGTTATTATCCTAATGCTCACGGTCGTGATTCCCGGGCTCTTGGATATTTTCGAAGAAACCGGCCAAGAACTTCCGATCTATACGAAGGCGCTTTTATACCTTTCGACGCTTCTCCGAAATTATGGTATTTTCCTCGGTTTTTTCTTCATCCTCGCCGCGATTTTTCTCGTCCGGTGGAAACGGACTCCGGACGGAGCCATGTTTTTTGCGCGAGTTCAGATCAAGATACCGCTCGTGGGAGATCTTTACAAAAAGCTTTTCATCGCACGCCTCGCAGATAATCTGAATATTCTTATTGCATCAGGCATTCCTATTCTTCGGGCGATCGAGATTACGAGGGACGTCGTGGGAAATCTTGTGTTTGCGCACGCGCTCGAGGAGGCGTATAAAACTGTGCGCGGAGGAGGGACAATTTCGTCGGCATTTAAAAATACCCCCGAGATCCCGACGCTTGTGACGTCGATGATGCGGATTGGCGAGGCAACGGGCCGCTTGGACTTCATTCTCCAGAAGATTTCGAAATTCTATCAGCAAGAAGTAAATTCCGCGGTGGATAACCTCGTGTCTCTTATTGAGCCAATTTTAATCGTTGTCCTCGGTCTCGGCATCGGGTTTTTGCTCATGTCGGTTCTTGTTCCTTTGTATAATCTCGTGGGGTCTCTATAAGCGTTAGTAGAATGTTGGATCGCTCACTCCGCTCGCTCGCTAGAACCGTTAAAAACGTTTTGAACATCTCTAACGCTTCCAACGAGTCCCGCCTTCGGCGGGACGATCTAACATCCCCATGTGGATAACCCTTTATTGTGGGGTTTCCCGATGCGTGTGGTATTATTGTGGTATAATTATAATAGGGTTTTTCTATAGTCGTTTCCCGTAAAATACCTAAATCAAAATTTTATTTCTTATGTTTAAATCATTTTTTGCGAAGTCCCGGAGTATGAAAGTCGGGTTTACCCTGATCGAGCTCTTGGTTGTTATCGCGATTATCGGAGTTCTTGCCTCTATTGTCCTTGCCTCATTGAATACCGCTCGTAGAAAATCACGCGATGCGCGGAGAATCTCGGATATCAGGCAGATTCGCCTCGCGCTTGAAATTTACTATGATTCGCTGTCAGTCCCCCAATACCCCGCTTCAACAGCGCCGGCGTCTACCTGCACAGCGACGCTTGCCCGAGGATTAGAGGTGCTGGCAACGAACGGTTTCATTCCTGCGATTCCGCGCGATCCTAATGCAACGCCGAACTGCTATGGTTACGCAACGGCGGTTGCTCCCGCTTTGACGTATCATATCTGGGCAACTCTCGAGGATACCGCGAATCCCGCTTTCAATTCTGATAAGGATTGTGATTCCACAGATAACGTCCCTGTGTGTACAACCGGCGTTACGTTTCAGGCGGGTCATGGGATTGATGGGCAAGGTGCCGCGCTTTACGACCTAGTTCCGTAAATCCCGTTATCACGGCGTTCTCTTGTCAGGCCTTCATCGGTCTAACGGATGAATACCCGTGCTTTCCCGGTGGTAACCGGATTTATTGGGTTATCCGTGCCTTTTTTCTCAAAATATTCCTTTTTCAAATCGTGTGGATAAACCCATTATTGCGGGGTTTCTAATATATAGGTAGAATGAACGATAGGTATCGGCTTATAAAGGTCGAAATATTTTCTCAATTTGTAAAATTTCGGTCGAATTATTATCCTAATAGTGATATTTCTCAATGTTTAAATCATTTTTTGCGAAGTCCCGGAGTATGAAAGTCGGGTTTACCCTGA
>CAZVQM010000077.1:0-1949 GCA_964629265.1 uncultured Candidatus Saccharibacteria bacterium
ACCGCGATGCCGAGCGCGGAAATATTTTCTTTTCCGCCGACGTCGGCAAACGATTTTTTTGTTTCAATGTCTAAAACAAGCGTATCTTTCATCGCCCGAGTATACCCAGTATATCAACTTCGACCATAGCAAATGGCTTCGGAAGTGCGTGTTAGCGTGTAATGTTTCATTTGGATTGTTTCCATATCGGATTTCCCTTTCTGGTGTTGTCCAGTCGAAGTTGTATTACTGGGTATACCGGAAAATTATTTTTTCTCCAAAAAAGCCCGGTACTTTTGAGGAAGTTCTCCGCTCCGGAGGGTGACCCCATCGCTGATAAGAATGCTGTGCATTTTCGCAAACCCAGCCGGGAGCTCAAGAACAAGTTCTGCGGGAATATCCGAACTGTAGCGCTTGAGCATCGTATCAGAGACCCCCTGCTCCGGACGCACGCTCTCTTCCATATCAACGATTATTCCATTTTTAATCCACAGAATGTCTATGGGAAACGCCATATCCTTCATCCACATGGTGTGCGGCTCAACGGTGTCGAACAAAAAAAGCATTCCTTCTCCGGAACCGATTGATTGCCGCCCGGAAAGCCCGCGCGAGCGCTCGAAAATCGTCTCGGCAAGCTCCGCGGTAATGGACGCCCCCCGTATGTCGAGTGTGACGGTTTTTTTCATTTCAGGCGGAAACCAATATAAAATAATGGCCGCGCCGAGAAAAAACGCAACAAGAACAATACCAAACGGCAACAATGGATGCTTCATACAATATTTGATACACGAACGTTCCTTGCGGTAAGTATATCAAAAAATCGGCGAAAAATAGAGAAACGCCTTTAACGAGGAATTGCCTGCTTCTCCGAATCCTGTTTTCCGCGGCTTGAACGCTTTGGAGAAAATCGCTTATAGAGCGCCCGAATCGCGTCCTTATACTCTTCGGGTACTGTATCTGCGCGCCGCAGACGCGCTTTTTCCCGGCGCACGAACTTACGGACCGATTGCGAAAATGTGTGTTTTGCCATAGAAAGCACTGAAAAAGGCCTTCTTGGCCTTTTCATTACCTGCTTATTATAATATGCACTGGCGAATTTGTCTACTGTCGGTGCTTTTCAATCGCCTCCAAAAGCCGGGATAGAACGTTTTCCGTCGGAAATCCGTAGGTCTCGAAATCTCCTATTGTGTCTGCTGAGTGGAGGCCCGTTTCCGCGCGCGGGTGCGCGCCCCGGTCATGAAAATCCGACCCGCCGGTTTTCAAAAGTCCGTATTTCTCGCTCATCCCCCAAAGAAACTCAACGTCGTCTTCTCTGTGGGACGCGCTCCATACCTCGAGGCCGTCGATTTCCCAAAGGATGAGCTCTTGCAAAAATTTTTCCAACTCGTCGTATTCGCCGCTTTTAAAATCCGGAATTACTGGATGCGACCAAACCGCAACGCCCCCGGCCGCGTGGATAAGACCGATGCCATCTTTTGCGCTCACGTGCGCACGCTTCACAAAATTCCTGCTTTCATTCGAGAGATACCGATTAAAAAAATCTGCCTTTTCCTTTACAGAGTCGTGGGCGAGCTTCTCCGCGTTCTCCGGACGCTTCATGACCGCGGAAACAATATGGGGCCGCGCGATTGTAGACGAATTCATGGCTTCTCGCAAAACATCTTCCCATTCAATCGCGAATCCCTCGTTTGTTTTCAGGTTCTCGACGATTTTTTTTGCTCCCTCGACGCGATCCGCACGAAATTCTTCAAGCGCACGGAGGAGTGGCGCATTCGTAGGATCAATGCCAAGCCCCAAAACATGAATATCGTGCTCCTCAACCGACATTTCGATGCCAGGAATAACACGGACTCCGGCCGCGCGACCGGCCTCGAGGGCCTCGGCGACGCCGAGAACTGTATCGTGATCCGTAAGCGCGATTGTTACAACGCCGGCACCTCGGGCCATCGCAATAATCTCGGACGGGGTAT
>CAZVQM010000077.1:2049-4091 GCA_964629265.1 uncultured Candidatus Saccharibacteria bacterium
ATTCATCCCGATCTTCTATACTTCAAGAACGAGCGTTGTCTCAAAATATCCGGTCGACGGATTTTTTTTGACGTCAACCTCTTGGTATGAAACCGCTTTTATCTCATTGTCGAAATGCTCAACCGGTATTCCCGAAATCTCCCCTTCGAGGAAGTTTTCTCCGAACTTGCCGAATGCGATGCTTGGAAACACGCAGTTATAGATGTCGGACTGGGCAACAATCTCGGAAAGGCAATCGACGAGAAGCGAATGGATGTCAACCGCCTCTATCCGGATCGTATGCTTTTGCTCCGCTCCGGGGCGCACGGATTCGCCACCGCCCTCCGCGAGATACGCCGCAACACCCTTTATGGAATTGCAAAAAAGCTCCTCGAGAGTTTTCCCCCAGACGCGCATTTTTACTGTCCCGTCCTGCGGAATAATTTCAAAGTCGCGATTCTTCATATGCGTTTTTTGCTATTGCTGCTTCCATTATATCACGATATTGAATTATTTTTTGAAAACCCTACCCGCCTCCTCGCGGACAATCTCCCGCTCGTTCCAAGGGATTTTTTCTCCGTTTTTCGACATTATCCATTTCTCCGATCCCTTTCCGGTGATAATCACGGTATCGCCCGCGCTTGCAGAGTTGAGCGCACGGCGTATTGCTTCGCGACGGTCAAGGATCATTTCCGCCCCGACGCTCTCGGCAACGCCAGATCGGATCTCTCCCATAATCACGGTTGGATCTTCGTCATACGGATCTTCGTTTGTCAAAATAATGGTATCGCAGAATTGCGATGCAATGCGCCCGAATTCAGGCCGTTTCCACCGATCGCGCCCTCCGCCCGCCGCCCCAAGAACGCAAATAAGTTTTACATCTTTTGTTTTGATTCTGGAGTTTTTCAAAAACTCATAAACACTTCTTAAGGATTCCGGCGTGTGGGCGTAGTCAACGACGACAGATACGGGAGATGTTTGAATAAATTCCATCCTCCCGGGAACTCCAGAAAACGTCTTGATGGCAGACGCCGCGCTTCGGAGGGAAATATGCCTCGCGGTTGCGAACGAAATCGCGGCAAGGATATTTGACAGATTGAATTCGCCGAGAAGCGGAGAAAAAATCGTTTCCTGCCCGAGATCAAATTCGATTCCGTCGCGGGAGAGAGTCACGTGCCGCACGAGAATCGGCTTGCCGCCTGCCGCAACCTCCGACGCCGAATAAAACACTTTTGCGGCCCCGGTTGATGCCGCAAAACGCCCCCACGCGCCGTCGTCCTTGTTTATCACCGCGGTTGCATCTTTCGGGAGGCGCCAGAACAAATCGAGTTTTGCCCTAAGGTACGCTTCAAAATTCCCGTGGGATTCAATGTGCTCCGGATGGACACCGGTTATAATCGCTCCCTGGAATTTTATGAAGCGATGGCGGAACTGACGAATCCCCTCTGACGTCACCTCGATGATCGCATACTCCGCGCCCGCGCGGCGCGCGTCGTGGAGAAATCGCTGAATCGCCATTCTCCCGGGCATTGTCATCTTCATCGGATTCTCTTCTTCTTTGTCGCCGATACGTATTCCGAGAGATGAAAGAGACGCCGTGGTCGTGCCGCTTGTAGCAAGAATGTGGTGCAAAAGACGGACAACGGTTGTTTTCCCTTTTGTCCCCGTAACGCCGACGACGATAAGCCGCCGGGACGGAAACCCGTAAAAAAGCGCGGCCCAGAAAGCCATGAAAAAATGATAGAGTGGCGAAACCGCGCGAAAAATCTTTTTTGGAACCACTCGCCGCAATGTTTGAATCACGCGTTCCATAGAAAATCCTTTGCCGGTGAATAATACGTTACAATACTCATGTGCGGCCGGCTACGCGCCTGAACGATCGATACGCGAAATACAAAAATTTGCGAAACACAATGTCCGCTGACTCCGGGTACGTGACGTCGGTACCACGAAACCCCTCTTTGAAACGCGTCAGGCCGGGCCAGCGCACCTTATCAATCCCCCAAAAATCGTATATCGAAAAGCCGTGACGTGCGGCCTCTTTCATAATTTCCCAATGAAGG
>CAZVQM010000078.1:0-263 GCA_964629265.1 uncultured Candidatus Saccharibacteria bacterium
TCACGACGTCTCTTACGGTTGTCGCGTTTTTGACGGATTCGGTTGTGGTGCTCCCGATTGTCGGGCTTATTTTACTGATTGAGGTTGCGTCGGACATCATCCAATTTTTGTCAAAGCGTTTTCGCGGGAAAAAGGTTTTCAAAATTGCGCCGATACATCACCATTTTGAAGCAATCGGATGGCCCGCGTATAAAGTGACAATGCGTTTTTGGGTGATCAGCGTTGTGACTGCAATCCTGGGAATGGCGATAGCGCTGATAGGG
>CAZVQM010000078.1:273-3940 GCA_964629265.1 uncultured Candidatus Saccharibacteria bacterium
GCTTTCGTCTAGTATTTCCGCGCTTTTTTTGTTTTCAATGTGCCCTATTGCCTTTTTTCGCGGTTGATAGTACTAGTGGGGGTAGTTCATTAAGGGGGCGGATATGCGATGCTCCAGGCGGTTTATTCTGGCGGGTTTCGTCCTTGTGGCATTCGGTGTTTTCTTTCATCCTTCTCCGGTTTTCTCTTCTGATGCGGATGGAATCCTGGTTGAAGAGTACAAGAGCATGATCAGTAGGCAGAAGGAGCTTATCGATACACGGCAAAGGATTTTGGTGATTGATCAGGGTCTTGCTATGCCGAAAGTACTTGATAGCGACGCGAAGAAACGTCAGCAGTTGGTGGAGTTTCTTTTGAAAGATATAGTCGCATATGAACGCATGTGTGTTCGCTATAACACGGATATAGAAACGTTCGGCAAGCGTTTTGGTTCTCGAATAAGTTCTTCTGGAGCTATAGGTTTAGATCCATGCCTTCCTCTTTCCATTTCAAGAGGCAAATAATCTCAAATGGCCCGCAGACGAGAAATCGTTCGCGGGTTTTTACTTACCAGAAAACCCCACACGAAGTGCGGGGGGATGTCATTTGATTTTTTCTCTCTATACGGTATATTTTTTATCATCGTACCTTCATTTGTGAGGTGTGGGGATGGCACGGACGATCGCACTCCATTTTAGTACGAGCGGTATTGCCGTTCTTGTCTTGCTTCTTCTCGCGACTCTTGTATGTGCCGGAAGTATCCTTGACGGAATTGATGAACTTGAGGCGGATGCGTATGAAGCGCTGGGGAAAACCGCGACCACACTTTGGAATTTGCAAGCAAGCTTTGGTAAAGCTGAACGGATACTTTTGGATTTCCGTTTTCGCCAGGATCAGGAACTTCTTTTCATGGTTCACCGCATGCTTGATAATTATGCAAATCTCGCGAAGGGATATAACGAGATTCATGCGCTGTATGATTTTCGTTTTTCTGATGTTGCGCGAATCCCGAAGCATCAAAAATACGGAGTGCTCCCACGCACATTTAATCCGTATCCGCCTACTCGTTTAAGGCCGCAGGCATAGCGCGCTATGACGCGCGTGGTCCGGGTATCAGTGTTGAGCATGTGTTCGGGAAGCTACCCGCAGGAAGCGTTTTTGATGCTTTTGCGAAAGCCGTGCGCCCGGCGTGAGAATACCAAAAGAGCGATCGCCGCTTTCATGACGTCGTTGGTCTTTCAAAGGAGGAGATACAGCACATTTTTCATCTTTCGCGTGCATTGCGGGAGATGCAACAGTTTTGAAAGCCCTCCGAAAGTGGAGGGATTTTTCTTTTGCGGTATGGTATACTTTTCGTATGGCATACGACATCGTCATTCGCACAAGCGGACTCATTGACGGAACCGGCAGAAAACTTGTCTCGGCGGACATCGGGATTGAAAAGGAGAAGATTCGGGCAATCGGGGATCTCGGGAAAAAGCCCGATGCAAAAATCGTCATTGATGCCGTCGGAAAATATGTTACTCCCGGCTTCGTTGATATGACGAATCACTCCGATACGCGCCTTACGATTTTTAAATATCCGGCGCAGGAAAGCATGGTGATGCAGGGCGTGACAACTATCATCGGCGGCAATTGCGGGGCGTCTTTGGCGCCCTTGGCGTCTCCTCTTGCAATACAGACGATCCAAAAATGGTCCGATCTTTCGGATTTGAACGTCAATTGGGCGAGTGTTCAGGAATTCCTTAATCAAGTCGAGGAATATAAAATCGGCCCGAACTTCGGGATGTTTGTTGGGTACGGGACTCTGAAGCGGGGAGTCGTGGGAGATGAAATCCGTGGACTCAAAAAAGACGAAATCGAAAAAATACAATATCTCATAGAAAAATCCCTTGATGAAGGGGCTTTAGGACTTTCGCTCGGGCTTTCCTACGGCCACGAGCGTGCCTCGCCGACGGAGGAGCTTATCGAAGTTGCGCGTGCGCTTCACAGGAAAAAAGGAGTCGTGAAAATTCATTTGCGCTCGGAAGGAAAAGATTTTCTTTCCGCGATGAACGAAGCTATTCAGATCGGCCGGGAAGCGGGCGTGAGCGTTCAGGTGAGTCACATAAAAGCAATCGGCAAAAAATCATGGCCGCTTTTTGAAAGCGCCCTCGAGATGGTGAAAAACGCGAACGCAACGGGTATCTCGATTCATTTCGACGTCTCGCCGTATCGTTCGACAGGATCCGCGCTCTATACGTTGATTCCCGCGTGGGCGCGCGAAGGAGGATTTCGCGAACTTTTTGCCAGAATCGACGGCGCGGATGAACGAAAAAAGATGGCTGAAGACCTCAAAAGGTACACGCTTCATTATGATTCTCTTCTTATTACCGCAGCAAAGGTTACGGATATCGTCGGGAAGACCATTTCGGAGATCGCGGCGAGCGCGGGAATATCAAATGAAGAAGCGCTTCTCCAGATCGTTCGTTCGAACCAGGGCCGCGTGACTATTACCGGACATACGATATCGCAACGGAATATTGAGGCCGCGGTCATGAGCGACTATTCGTTTGTCGCGTCTGACGGCGCGGGGTACGGACAGGAAGAAATCAAGACGGGGAATCTCGTGCACCCGCGCTCGTTCGGGACGTTTCCGCATTTTCTGCATCGCTTCGTGGACGATCTGGAAAAGATAGAAATCGAACAGGCGATCAAAAAAATCACCTCCGGGCCAGCCGAGAAGCTTGGTCTTGCAAAACGAGGTGCGCTTGTGAAAGGAAATTACGCCGACATCGTGGTGTTTGACCCGAACACCCTAAAAGACAGGGCGACCTATAAGGATCCATTTCGGTTTCCTGCGGGCATCGCGTGGGTAATTGCAAACGGCAAAGTCCTCGTGGAGAACGGAAAATTTTTGGGCGAACGGCAAGGCAAGGTACTCCGAAGGAATTAATTGTAGGAAATGCGAGCGTTGTTCACACCAAGCGGGCAGGTCTTCTCGCTACGCCGAAATCCCCAGCGAGGATTTCGGCTGCCCTTCGGCCTCGCTCGTCCAGCACTTTGTTTCTGAGAAACAAAGTGCTGGACACCATGCCCGCTCGGCCTCAGAGGCCGCTCGAAGACCTGCCCGCCTGGTGAAGACATTTTGTCCTGTTGTGTGAACAACGGTTAAATCTTACAAATTAATATGCCATCATCGGGTTTGAGAAAAGAAAGGACAGGCGCGCTTTCGTTTTCCGGAAAGCGCGTTCTTGTCATGGGCCTTGGGCTTCACGGCGGCGGGCGCGAAGCGGTCAAATACCTTTTGAAGAATGGCGCGCGGGTTCTCGTGACCGACAGGCGGTCAAAAAAAGAATTGCGTCCGTCGATTGCAGTACTCGAAGCATTTGTCCGGAAGGGGGTATATCCGCGGATCCGCTATACCCTCGGACGCCATCGGGAAAAGGACTTTTCGTCCGTTGATTTTGTGCTGAAAAATGCCGGAGTGAGGCCTGATTCGCCGTATCTTGAAAAAGCGCGGAAGCGCAAAGTACCGGTCGCAAGCGATATCACGATGTTTTTTGACGCGTGTCCCGCTCCCATAATCGGCGTAACAGGCACGCGCGGCAAATCGACAACCGCATATCTCATTTCGGAATTTTTGTCGAAGGGCTTGCCGAAAAAGCGCGTGTGGCTCGGAGGAAATATCAGGCGCTCGGTCCTTGAAT
>CAZVQM010000079.1:0-3937 GCA_964629265.1 uncultured Candidatus Saccharibacteria bacterium
TTATCTTTAACAGCTGCGACACGAATGAAGTCGTATCGTTTGGGATCCAGTTACACATCACAATGCGACCACCCGGCTTCGTGACACGAACCATCTCCTTGGCTACATCGAATGGCTTAGGAGCAAACATGGTACCGAAGACAGAGAGGGTCAAATCAAACGAATGGTCGCTGATTCCTTGCAAGTTGCACGCATCTCCTTCTTGAAATGTCAGATTTGCGAGACCCATCTCCGCGGCTCGTTTGTTCCCGGCGTCAACGAGGTTCTTGGCAATGTCGATTCCAACAACTTCAGCCCCCAAAAGGGCTAGAGGAACTGCCGTAGTGCCATCTCCGCAGCCGAGGTCCAAAACCCGCAGCGGTGTCGTTATCCCGAGAGACTTAACGACTGCTTCGCCAGATTGACGCATGAAGGCGGCAATCTCGGTAAAGTCGCCTTTCTCCCACAACGCTTTGTTTGGATTCATATTTTTATTCTCTTTTTCATTATTAATTTTCAGTTTAAAAACGAATTTCCAATTTTGGCGGAAGCGGGAGGATTCGCCTACAAGTAAATTTCCTGACGGAAATTTCTCGCAGGCCGGAGGCGATTCCTCCGCGAAGCGGTAGGAACCTTCGCCTGGCCCCCTCGCGGTGCTCGCCTTGCTCTCCGCCAGTTCGCGGAGAGCAAACTCGCACATCGCTGCGGTCTTCGAATCCTCCACGCGAGCAAAGCAGTTTGCTCGCTCGCTTCCTCACTCGTCCTCGACGAGCTCGGACTCATTCGGAAGCGGGAGGATTCGAACCTCCGATACCGGTAAAGGTATGCCGGTTTTCGAAACCGGTGCATTCAACCACTCTGCCACGCTTCCAAAAAATATTCGAAAATTTCGTGTTTAAAATAGCACGTTTTTGCGGAAAAATAAAGCGTCGCCGGAAAAACACGCTAAAACGTCCGCCTCGCGGGAACAAAACGCGATTCCACGATCTGACTCACGATAATCGCGCAAAAAACCAATGCTACATAGATAAAAAACAACCGGGGGACATCAGCGAGCGGCAGATATACATAGCCAAGAAAAAATGCACTGAACCATGATACGAGGGAAATTGCGCCGAGCGCAAAAGAAATTTTCCGCACTGCGCGCCCGGGCTCGTAGCCGCGATCCTCACTTTTCGCGGACAAAAGAATCCGCGGCATGACATAAAGATTCAAAACCGCGCCGTTTGCAACAATAACACCGACAAAAATCATTTTGAGAATAAATTCTCCGGAATACGCGTAGTGTTTGATGTCTCCGAAAAATATGCCGAGAGCCGTAAGAATAATGATCGCAAGAGAAAACCAGATTACCTCGGAAAAAAGCCGCAAGACCCCGAACTCCCATTCCGATATCTCGTTGTCTTTCAAAAACCGGAAAAACGAAATATCCGTGAGGGTTGACGCGCCGAGACCGATCGCCATTGCGAGTGCATAGAGAACCAGAAGAACTTGGCTGGCGAGCGCAAGGAACGCAATAAATCCCGCACTCGCGCCCGCGGCCGACGAAATAAAAATGACAGTCGAGAGCATCGCAGAGGTGAGGCACCACGTACACCATTCGCGAAGCGTAAAGGCCTGAATAAATGTAAGATAGAGCGAAAAAAGAAACGCGGCCGCAGAAGCCAAAACAAGGCCGTAGTGAAAATACGACGGCGCAAATTCGGGCAATACGACAATAAATCCGTAACTTACCGCAAGAGCACCATAATACAAAAACCCGAGAATCTCTACGGGAATACCGAAAAACTTTGAGAAATCGCTATGGATGACCTCTTCGCAATTCGAGTTTAGAGGACACACCAAGACCTCGCGGCTCGATTTTTTGTGATGGATATAAAAGGAGATCAAAAAACCGCCGAAGGCGCTAAAAATTATCAAAACATACGGAGCGATATTCTGCATTGTTCAATTATATCAGCGAAAGAGCATTTGAAAAAGAAATTGGGCAATGTAGGGATCGAACCTACAGCCTTCTGCGTGTAAAGCAGACGCTCGTCCCCGGGATTCCTTTCTTTCGAATTCGACTTGGGCGTTCAAGGGATTGAACCTTGGACCTTCGCGGTGTAAACGCGACGCTCTACCACTGAGCTAAACGCCCAAGTCGAATTCGGATATATCGGTAGAATCCCGCGAAACGATAAAAAATCGTTTCGCCCACTGAGCTAATCGTCCACCGCGGAATCGGATTTTTCGGTAAAGTCCCGCGAAACGGTTATAAACCGTTTCGCCCACTTCGCTAATCACACAAATCTAACGGGGTGAATAAGCGAAGCGCTCTAACCAACTGAGCTAACCGTCCGAAATTTCGTGCGCGGTGCAGGGATCGGACCTGCGGCCTTCACAATGTCAATGTGACGCTCTACCACTGAGCTAACCGCGCATAATACCTAATAAAGCCAACAGTGAGGTTTTACTAATGAATACCTGCATCGTCAATAACGTTTTGACAGTACATTCGGCTAAGATATAATAACCGCCTTTTGATGCCAACGTGACCGCAATATAATACACAAACTCCTTTATAGTAGGGATAGGTTTTTGAACCTATTGTTCTTTTGTCGATCGATACTTTTTTAAAATTTTTTCGTGATACCCCAAGCTCTCTTGACCAATATCGTTTCATTTTCTCTGGGTTTTGGTCGGCCCGTAAGTGAAGGAAACACCGAATTTTTCTGATATCAAAAGAGTATAGTTTTTTTAAACATGTGATAAAAAACTTCAAAATTAAAGGGTCAGAACTTCCAAGGCTTGTATCTTCTGCCACTTTTCCGCCTTCTCCCAAATAAAGTATAGCCAGTGCTAATTCAAGTTGAAAACGATCGTCAACGTTTAGATTTCCTAAGACGTATGTAGCTTGTCGGCGTGCTTCTTCTACTCTTTGTCTTTTTTGCCCATTATGCCATAAAACAGCTTTTTTTCTCGCTTTGATAAGTGCTTGTTTCCACCCACGAAATAATTTATTTCTTTGCTTTTTTGAAAGAACAATATTTTTAAACCAGCCGCTTAGTGTGGAACGAGGAATGCCAAGACGGTGTTCTATCTTCCTGATGGATAGCCCCCGCCTGCGTAAACGCAGAGCTTCTTCTTTTTTATCGAACCACCTTGAGCTCATTAAACCAGTATACGCTCAATGGTACATATTATCCAGCAATAATTATCAACAGTTCAATCTACGGCCCCACCGGGAGTCGAACCCGGCTTACCACATTGAAAGCGTGGCGTCCTGCCGATAGACGATGGGGCCTTATGAAGAATCTTCAAAAATTATATACAAAAAACCGCTAAAATGCAATGACGGTCGGACTTTTTTAGCAGCAATAATTATGGTAGGGTATTTTCATGAAATACGAGCCGGTCATAGGCCTTGAAATACACGCGGAGCTTCGGACAAAAACGAAGATGTTTTGCTTTTCCGCAAATGACCCCGACGAAAAGCACCCGAACATCAATATCTGTCCGGTCTGCATGGGCCATCCCGGAACGCTTCCGGTAATAAACGAAAGTGCGGTGAAAAAAACAATCTCCGTGGGGCTCGCGCTCAAAGGCGCCATAAACAGGTTTTCGCAATTCGACCGCAAGAATTATTTTTATCCAGACCTTCCAAAAGGATACCAGATATCCCAATACAAGCATCCATTCGTGACTGGGGGGTCCCTTGCGCTCGAAGAATCCACAAAAAAAGAAATAAGAATCCAGCGGATACACCTTGAAGAGGATACGGGAAGGTTAATACACGATAAGGAGTCGGGTACCTCGCTCATTGATTTCAATCGCGCGGGAATCCCTTTGATGGAGCTCGTGACCGAGCCGGACTTTCGGACGGGCGAAGAAGTCCGGGAATTCGGCGAATCGCTCCAACGGATTTTGCGCTACATCGGGGCCTCGAACGCCGATATGGAAAAAGGAGAAATGCGCG
>CAZVQM010000080.1:0-3806 GCA_964629265.1 uncultured Candidatus Saccharibacteria bacterium
ACTACGACAATGCAAAAAAATACGGGTATGACACGCGGCCATTGGAGACCGCGGTTGAAGACGTGAGCGGGGATATCGTTAATGCGAGTGACTTTCCCGATGACATAAAAGACGTGAAAGACGAGATACTCAAAAAGATCGTCTACGACGCAAAGAATAAAAAACACTTTCGGATTCTGAAGCAGGAGCTCCAGTTTCACCGAAAGCACGAAGTAGCGCTTCCCCGCGAGCATCCGTCCGTTCGGATGACAAAATGGCGGGACGGCTTTAATCTCGTTGTCCAATTTTACAAACGGAGTTGCGCAAAATGCGGCAAAGAGATCGAAACGACCTACGCCCCAGACCGCCCGGAAAAAAATATCTGGTGCGAAGAATGTTACCTTAAATTTATTGGATAGAAACATTCGGAGTCCCCCTCTCATTCAAAACTATTTTTGAGCTGTGAAAGCGTAAGCCGAAGGCGCTGCCGCGCGAAGAATCTGACTTGGAAAGAAGCACAGACGGAATGAGTGGGGGACGATGCGTGCTACCTTAAAGAAATAGGATAGATGGCCGGACGCGCGAAAACTTTATTGACAAATGCGCTGGTCAACCGTATTTTATAGGGAAGCTCTTTTCGGAGGTCATATGCGAGAAGAAAATACGTTCGCGTGGTCTCCCGATATGTTCAAAACAAAATCAGGCGAATGGGTTTTCGACGCATTCGAGAAGATTTTCTCCTGTATGGAAGACGCACGCGTTGAAGATCCGACGGGCGTAGAGCCAAGCGAACTCTATGATTCCATGCTCGAATACGAATCGCTCGTGAAGGTAGCACTTCTTTATCTCGAAGATCATCCTGATACAGAACGCGCGCGAGCGTTGTGCCGTCACGCCACGAGAACGGCTTTCCGGCTGTTTGGCGGAATCGGGGATGAGGCGATCATTAGAATCGCTGTTGCAATACTTTTTTTCATCGGCGAGAAGTATCGTCAAACGCTCCTTGATTTCATATCCGTGAGCGATCCGTGCGCGGTTCATCCATCAAGTGCAATTATCATCATTCAGGGCGGAATGGACCTTGGAAGAGAGAAATGTACGATTTGTGAACTCGTGATAGAAAGATAACTTGGTCGGGACTCGTGTCCCGGCTTTTTCTTTTATTCCACCAGAAAAAGTTGTATACTATACATAACATACTGTTTTATTATGGTGCGCGCTCAAAAAGACGACATCATTTATATCGGCAGATGCAATTTCCGCGGAAATGAGCGGGTTTTTGGCATTAAGCAAAAGGACCGCAGACAGCACATGTATGTCATCGGAAAGACCGGCGTTGGGAAAACGGTTTTATTGAGGAATATGGCTCTGCAGGATGTTCGCGCGGGCCACGGCATGTGCATCATTGATCCGCACGGCGAATTCGTCGAGGAGGTGCTTACTCAAATCCCTCCCGAGCGGATAAACGATGTCGTGTATTTCAACCCGGTTGATTCGGAATACCCAATGGGCTTTAACGTTCTTGAGACCCCGGATCCAAAGTACAAGCACCTAATCGTCTCGGACCTCATGGGGATTTTTACAAAGATCTGGGCGAACGTCTGGTCCGCGCGCATGGAGTACATTTTGCAAAATTGCGTGAACGCGCTTTTGGATACTCCCGGGACAACGCTTCTCGGAATTCCGCGGATCCTCGTTGACAAGGACTATCGCGAAAAAATCGTTGCAAGCGTCACGGATCCGGTCGTCAAGTCCTTCTGGGTCCATGAATATGAGACGTGGCGCGATCAGTTCCGGAACGAGGCGATCGTTCCGATCCAGAATAAAGTCGGACAGTTTTTAAATACGAGTTTTATCCGAAACATCGTCGGACAGTCGAAATCAACATTGAATATTTCGCAATTCATGAACGAGGGAAAAATCCTTCTCGTGAATGTTTCCAAGGGCCGCATCGGAGAGGATAATTCGGCGCTCTTGGGCGCGATGATTATTACGAAAATTCAGCTTGCCGCAATGGAGCGCGTCCGCATACCCGAGGAGGACCGGCGCGATTTTTATCTCTATGTTGATGAGTTCCAGAATTTCGCGACCGATTCTTTCGCGTCAATTCTTTCAGAAGCGCGAAAGTATCGGCTGAATTTAATACTTGCGCATCAATACGTAGGTCAGCTTGTAACGGACGTCTCAACAAAAGTCCGCGATGCGGTGTTTGGAAACGTCGGGACCATGATTAGTTTCCGGGTCGGGGCCACAGACGCCGAATTTCTCGAGTTGGAATTCACGCCCGAGTTTTTACAGGGGGATCTCGTAAATCTCCCGAATCACCATATTTATTTAAAACTCATGGTGGAGGGAGTGACGTCGCGGCCGTTTTCCTCAACAACGCTTCCACCATTGGAATTTGAGAGAATATCCGATGCAAAGGAAAAAGTGATACGCGTTTCGCGCGAGCGCTATGCGCGGCCGCGCGCTGAAGTTGAGGAGAAAATTTCACGCTGGAGCGGCGTCGGAGGGGACGACGGCGACGGCGCGCCGGCTGGTGACGGCAAACTGCAGGAAAGCATTTGCTGGAATTGCGGGAAGACCGCGACTGTGCCATTTAAGCCGGACGGCAAGAGGCCGGTGTATTGTTTGAGCTGTTTGCGGCAAATCGAGGATGGAAAACTCGTGCCTTTGCCCGACCGGATGCCGAAAGTCGGGAAGGCGAGATTCGATGATACGCTTGGGGCGATTGGAATTGAATTTTCTTCGGGAAGTCACACGACTGCGAGCGTGGCAGAGCGGTCGCGCGACTTTCAGCCGGGTCCGGGAAGGGGAGATCGAAGGCCGCAACGAGGCGACCAAAGGCCACGGCGAGATGACCGAGGGCCGCGGCGGGATGACCGGAGAGATCGGCGTCCGATGCGCGATCATCGCGGTCCGCCCCAGCGCGTCTCAACCCAGCCGGTAATTCGAGGAGGAGGAAGTTCAAAGCCAGTTTCTTTGTCCGAGCTTCGGCCGCGTCTGGAAGGAGGCGAGCGTCGCGATCCGCGCCCTCGGGAGGAGCGGAAACCTCAAGACACCGCAGGCCTTCGAAAAGCACTTGAAGAATTATTAAAGCCGGAGCCGGCAAAAGAGGTTGAGGCGCCGGTTGCCACGCCGCCAGGTGTCTCCCAGCCGGGCGAACAGCCAAGCGCGCCGATCATTTTCGAACAGCCAAAACCGTCAAACACTCCGATTCAATCGCCAGCAACCGCGCCGGAGCAGAAAAAAATCCAGCCCGGAGAGGCAGTGAAGTTGTGATAAAATTTGCGCAGTTTTCTCGGTAACTCTCTTCGAAAACCCGCATGACCGCTCCAGCGAGCGGTCATGCTCAGTGTTCGGCTGGTCACTCCCCCGACGATACGTCGGGGGAGACCATGCTGACCATCCTCTCAATGGTTTTCGAAGAGAGTTACCTCGCCGCGCAAATTTTCTGATGGGAGGGGAAATAAAAGAAATGTATCCTCCTATTGTCTCAGAACATATCGCACCTCGCTTTTGCTGAAAAGATAAAAAAGAAAGCCGCCGTTTGGCGGTTTTCGACTTATAGTGTTTGATCAGTTATTCGGCGCAGTATCTCGGCGCTTGATATCTTCGACGATTCGTTCGCCCCTCTCGGTAAGTTTCACCTTTCCGTCACTTATTTCTATTGTTCCGTCTTGAACGCCTATATCCGTGTAACAGAGCGGCCGGTCTATTTCTTCGAGCGTGACATTGATGCCGCATTCAATCGCAACACGGTAGAACGCTTGGAGAAAATCATGACCCTCTTTGTGTAGTCGTGTGAACTCTTTTTCCGAAGAACT
>CAZVQM010000081.1:0-3798 GCA_964629265.1 uncultured Candidatus Saccharibacteria bacterium
AGTTCAAAAAAATTGTTGAAAATATGGAAGAGAAAAAAGAAATTGAGCGCGTCAAAAGCAGTTATTTTCAATATGAGCAAAAAAAGTATCTTCCCCGTAGGGAACCTGATTTAAAATTTCTTTCTGCAAGAGAGATTAAGCATATTGATGAAGTTTTGGCACGGCTGTCTGAAAAAAATGCCAATGAGCTTTCTGACTATTCGCACAATGATATACCGTGGAAGGTGCATAAGCCAGGAGAAATAATCAGTTACGAGAGTGTGTTTTACCGCGACCAGGAACACTCTGTAAGAAATTACGAAGATGAACTTTAATGAGACCGATGAATTTTCTAAAGATTTTAAGCGGCTATCAAAAAAGTATAGATCTCTCCCTGACGACTTGCTTGAGTTCAAAAAGGTTGTTGCGGCACTTCCTCTAGGTAGCGGCAAACATTTTAACGTCATAACAAAAACTGAACAAGTCACTGTTACAAAGGCGCGCCTTTTTTGCAGATATTTGCGCGGCGCGTCTTTGCGTATAACTTATGCCTATAGAGAATCTATAAAAACCATTGATTTCATCGAGATTTATTCTAAAAGAGAACAGGAAAATGAGGATAGGAATCGCATCAAAGAGTTTCTTAAAACTTGTAATCTCATATAAATTAACTAGCGAATCTATATGGATGCAATGAGTTTGATTGTGGGTATAGTCATTATTATAGGTCTTTTCTTTGTTTTGAGAGAATTTTTTTTATGGTACTGGAGAGTTTCTGAAATTGCCAGTATTTTGAGGAGGATTGAAGAAAATACTCGGAAAGAGTCGGGACAAGCGGGAGAACAGGGGAAGCTAGAAGGTAAAGGTATTGTTGAAACACAAGGGGAAAATTATAAAGAAAATCAAAAGAAGGTTCGGGGATACTTTGAAATGCAGAGCCGTGCGACGAATGACGATATTCAAAGAATTTTGGGAGTATCTGACGCGACGGCTACGCGATATTTAGAAGCGCTTGAAAAAGAAGGGCTCATCCGACAAGTTGGGGGCGCGGGCAGGGGAGTATACTACGAAAAAATATGATGTAAAAACGGCTCACCGGAGAATTACCGATGAGCCGTTTAGTTGAAAAATTATCCGATACCGGAGAGGTCAGCAAAATTCCCAAGTTAGAACAAACCGAAACACTCTTGCAAAACACAAGGCACGCGACAAAGCCCGCGTGCCTTGTGTTTTTTGGTTTTGAGTGCTACTTTTTTGTTAGAAAAAACGATCTTTCACAGGAGGATATATGAATACATGGGATCGGTTCGACAGTATCTCGCCGATTGACTACCGGTATTGGGATAAGGAAGTGGCGAAGTATCTCTCCGAAAACGGATTCACCCGCTACAAGCTTTTTGTGGAGTTTGCGCTTATGCGAGTGCTTCATCGCCGCGGAATTTGTCTAGAAACAGCCGTTAAAGAAGTTGAGGCGGCGTGCGGGCAAGTGACGACTGCGGAAGTGTACGCGGAAGAAGGCCGTATTCGCCACGACATCCGCGCGCTCGTGAATCGCATCCGCGAAAAAGTCAGTGAGGATGCGAAGCCGTACATCCATATGACTGCGACCTCGTACGACATCATTGATCCGGCGAACGCCGCCCGCTACAAAGACGTTGTCGAGAAAGTGCTTGTTCCATCTCTTGTTGAGTTGGAAAGAGTGCTCATTGGTATCACGCTCCGCGAAGCGGAGACAGTTCAAGTCGGCAGAACGCATGGTCAGCACGCTGTTCCGATTACATTTGGCTTCGCGCTCGCCGAATACGTCAGCCGCCTCGGCGGCTCTATTGAAGCATTGAAGCTACTTGCCGCAAATCTTCCGGGAAAGTTCTCCGGAGCGGTCGGCGCGTATAACGCTTCGTCACTCTTCTTTGAAGACCCCGAAGGTTTTGAGACGGAAGTCCTCGCAGAGCTTGGTCTTATACCGGCTGAACACTCAACACAGATCGTGCCGCCGGAAGCGCTGACGCGACTTTTGTGTGAAGTAACGATTGTGGCGGGCATACTCGCCAACTTGTCCGATGACATGCGACATCTCCAACGGACGGAAATCGCAGAGGTGGGAGAAGAATTTGAAGCGGCGCAGGTTGGTTCCTCGACAATGCCGCAGAAGCGCAATCCCATCAACTTTGAGAATGCCAAGAGTTTTTGGAAGATTGTCGCGCCGCGAATCCTTACGGTGTTCATGGATCAGATCAGTGAGCATCAGCGCGACCTTACCAATTCCGGGTCTGCGCGGACCTATGGCGAGATTGTCGCCTATGTGGTTTCAGCAGCGAAACGACTGACGCGTACAATGCAAAAGCTAACGGTTGATCGAGCCAACTTGGAACGGAATCTCGCCATGCAGAAGGGCTTGGTGGTTGCGGAGCCCCTCTATATCATTCTCGCCGCGCTGGGCCATCCCGACGCGCACGAGAAAGTGCGGAAGCTCACGCTTCAGGCCCAACGCGAAAAGCGACCGCTTGAAGAAGTCGTTGAGGGCGTGCCGGAGATGAGGGACTATCTCGAAAAGATGACTCCGTATCAACGGCAGATTCTTTCGAATCCGTCTCTCTACACTGGTATCGCCGCAAAGAAGGCAAGGATGATCGCCAAACGATGGAAACAGAAACTCGGGCTCTAGCCCAAACCCGCGGGCGTTGTCAGAAACATGACAGCGCTCTTTTTCTATACTCAATCACGGGTTTCGAGTATTTCGTCATATAGATACGGACGCATCTTGCAAAAGCGCGGTTGGCGTTATACGATGATTGCGCCAAGAAAAGCGCGGTTTTTAAAAAAAAGAGCCGTGGGAACGGCTTTTGTTGGTAGAGCGGGTTTTTAGATTTTTCTGAAAAGGAAACCAGTAAAGGGACTACCAGAAAAAGGTGAGTTGAGAATTCGTATTTCAATCGCGAGAAGTTGTGGTACGTTTGCCACGAATGCAAGGAGAAGGTCTTTGTCCGTTGGGGTCACCCTGAAGAGATCGTGAAGCTGATAATGTACTTCGCGAGGATCGATGAGAGATCCGGGGAGGATACTATTGAACGGACGCTTACCGAGTGCCTCGATGATATAGGCGACTTTTTCCTTCAATCCTCCGGCGTGCGCTTCTTCGAGAGTCATGGGAAGTCCTCCAAGAGTTCTGGAGGAGAAGGTATCATAGCTATAGCAAAATGTCTAGTGGTTTATGCTCAATAGATTTTTCGGACCCCGCACTAAAATTTTGACTGCTGCCGATATGAACATCAACGTTATTGCAAATCCTTTCCAGAACTCGGGGCTTTTCTCGCCTGCTTTTCGGGGCAGCAGAAAAAGTCAAAATTTAGTGATGGGGCAAGCAATTTTCATTATTTCGTATGTTTAATAGATTCTTTGGTCAGTTTTCGCATGATATAGGCATTGATTTGGGTACGGCAAATACCCTGGTGTATGTTCGCGGCCGGGGCATTGTGATTAACGAGCCCTCGGTCGTTGCGATAAATCAAAAAAGCGGGCAGATTGTTGCGATCGGCGCTGAAGCAAAACGCATGGTCGGACGCACGCCTGCCCAAATTGTCGCGACGCGGCCTTTGGTTGCGGGCGTAGTATCCGACTTCGAGGTTACCGAAGAGATGCTCAAGTATTTTATCCGGAAAGTTCACGAGGAAGCGTTTTCTCTTTTCCCCCGGCCCCGCGTTGTCATCGGGATTCCGTCTTCTGTGACCGAGGTTGAGAAGCGAGCGGTGGAGGACGCAACTCGAAACGCCGGCGCCCGCGAAGTATATCTTGTGGAAGAGCCGATGGCGGCCGCGATTG
>CAZVQM010000082.1:0-3751 GCA_964629265.1 uncultured Candidatus Saccharibacteria bacterium
TTCGATTTCATGGTATGTCAAGCATACCACGGTTCCTCAAAAGAATCAAGATTTTGTTATGGTTCAATAGCTTTGCATCACCTAAGGGCGGGACTATGGAAAAAAGAAGCGGCACGTGGTCATAGCGATCGCTTTGCGATCTCCCACATGCCGGTGTTGCATGAGCTCTAACTCTCGATGATGTACTTCATCGATGGATGCTGCTTCACAATCTTCATCACGTCGTCGAGCAACGCGAAGCTCTCGTCGTGGGTTGTGACAATCTCAAGAATGACCTTGACCTTCCTCTGCGGTTTCGGTGGCTCGGGTTGGAAAACCCGGCCGACCCACGGACTCCGCATAAGGCGGTCCTTGTAGTTTGCGAGCTCGACGAATTCGAACTCGGTGCCGAGGAGTTCCTCAAGCACCTCGCCGATCATCCGTCTTCCTTCTTCAGTTGGTGACTTGGTCGCCACCCAGTATATCTTTATCCCTTCCGCCTTCTTGTCTCGAAGAACTGGGACAAAGTCCTGGTCGGCGCTCACAAGAACGATCTCGGAGACATCCCCGGGCTTCAGCGTCTTGATCCGATCAATGATGAGCTTATCATCCTGTCCGTTTTCGGTTTCGATGATCGCGACCTCGAAGCCACGGGAGCGTATGGTCTTCACCCACGTACCCTCTGACGCCGCCTTCGAGATCGTGTAGAAGGGTTTGTTGAAAATATCCTTACAGGTACCAACCTCTTCCGTGAGAATCTGGTAGAGCGCCTTGAACTCGAACAGATTGATGCCGAGGCCTGGGCGCATCCGTGCAAGCGATGCACCGTCTACGAAGATGGCCTTTGTCATGTGTCCCTCCTTGACGGGATTTTGTTCCAAGAACAATATAACACAAATCTATATAAAAATCAAGATTTCCTAGAAAATCCCTCTTTTTTCAGAATCGCGCCCCGCACTCTCCCGCGCTACGGCGAAGACGTAACGGCGCGGAAACTATAATTCCCTTACCTCGAGCTTGGGCGGCGCGGTCGTTTCGATAACTTCGAATGTCGTGCGGCCGAGGAGCTCGCCCCGCTCGGTTCTGACCTCGACCCTCCATTTCCCCGGCGTTATTGCTTCTTTTTCGCTGTACCCGCGATACCCGGTGTCACGTCCTCCCTTCATGGTAAAACCAATAATGTTTCGCTCCACCCACGCGCCAGCCGCCTCGTCATAATACAGCCAGCGGTGGACAATTTTCGTGTTTATATCGGCAGGAGCGAAAACGGCGGAGAAAGCAATCGCTTTTGTTCCCCGCACCCAGCGAAATATCGGGTCCGTGCCGCTCCATGGCCGGTACCACGGCGCATCCTCATACTCGAGGCGATATTTCCCGTTGTCCAGACGTTCAAGCGAATGATAGATTTCGAGGTGTTTCAGCACAAGCGGAATCGGCGGAATGATGTTTGTGAAATAAAAAAGATTGAAGAGAAGATATACTCCACCGATCGCGCCCATAAGCCGGAAGCGATTCTCGCGAATTATTGCCGGAGCGACAAACGCGAGAATCGCCGCGAGGAATGCGATTGCGAGAATACTCGCGATCCCACTCAGAACAAAAATCCACGGCCCGATGTCTCGCAGTAAAACCGGTATCGCGATAATCGCATACGAAAAAAGCGCAACGAAGTAAATACCGATATGGAATATAAAACGCTTGTACCGCTCACGGAAAAATTCATTTCCAACGAGAATAAGAGCGAGAAAAACAAGAAACAGCCAGCTTCCCGCGAAACTTCCGCTCCGCACAAAAAGAACGGTAAAACCGCTGAAAAGCGCACCGAACGAAAACTGGATCGCCAAGGGATAAAACAGCACAAATCTTGCCATGAATTCCTCCCGAAGTCGTCCTTGCGCATACGCGTTTACAAGGACGATCCCCGACGCCGCGATGAGAAGGTGCCCGATAAGTATTACGTGATCAAATAAAAAATCAACGCGCGTAAACGTAATGCTGTCAAAGATAAAACCAATGACAAAAGCGACTGGCGCAAGCCGCCGTTCGTACCATTCCACAATTTTCTGCGATCTCGGAGAAATTGCTTCTACCATTTCTTTACTGCAAAAGCCCGGAGTACGTGCTCATGAGCGTCGGTATGACAAACGCCATCCCGATAAGCGGCAAAATAATCACCGCAACGGAAATTATCAGCGTCCACATAAACGCCCGGCGCGTTTTTTCGGTTGAGATGTATATCCTTTCAAGCAATTCTTTTTGTTCCGCTAATTGTTTTTGTATATCGTCCATACGTTTTAAATTAAATAGTAATTCCGACCATACAAATTATGCTTTGTATTTCTCTTTTGCGAGCGCGTTGAGAATCTTCTTTATTGCCTCGACGCTCGCATAATCGTGAATCGAAAAAGCTTTGACCGGAGATTTCAATTTCTGGAGGGCGCGAATTTTCTTTTTTAATTCTGCCGTACTCACCGTATCGCTCTTCCCCAAAAAGATATATTCTTTTTTGAGAAGAAGCGCCTTGTTATACGTGCCGAGTTCTTTTCGGACGACCGCGTAGTCCTCTGCCGGATCTACTGCCTCTGCGGAAATAATATGGAAAATGACTTTCGTGCGCTCGATATGGCGCAAAAATTTCATGCCAAGGCCCTTTCCCGCGGACGCGCCCTCAATGAGCCCGGGAATATCCGCAAGAATGAGCTCGTAATAAACTCCCAAATTCGGCTCGAGTGTTGTAAACGGATAATTCGCAACCCTGCTTTTTGCGTTTGTAAGCTCGTTTAACAAGCTCGATTTCCCGACATTTGGCAAGCCGATGATCCCGACATCCGCAATCAATTTCAATTCAAGCCGGAGCGTAAAATTTTCTCCGGGCGTTCCGTAATCAAAGCGTTTCGGCCGCTGATTCGTCGAAGAACGGAAATGAAAATTCCCTCTTCCTCCTCTGCCGCCTTTTGCAATGAGGGTGCGCTCGCCGATTGCGGTAATTTCCTGATCAGTGCCAGTCGTCAGATTGTGCACGACCGTTCCAACCGGAACCGGCAATAATAAATCCTCTCCGCTAACCCCGTCGCGAAATTGCCCGTGGCCGTTCTCGCCGTCATCTGCGGCAAACTCTTTTTTGAACCGGTACGCAGCAAGAATCCCGAGGTCAGACGACCCTTCGAAATACACGCTCCCTCCCCCTCCACCAGTTCCTCCCGCGGGGCCGTACTGATTCAAATTTTTATTGAATGCGACGGCGCCAGCGCCGCCATTCCCCGCCCGAACTTTTATGGTAATGTCGTCAATAAACATAATCGGTCTTAGTATTGTACTCCCTTAGCGCCGCCACATCATACCACGAAGAAACGTGCGGCGTCTGTCTATAGTTTGCGTCGACGAAGAAGTGCCGCATTAAACGCCACGATAACCGTGGATGCGCTCATAAATACCGCGGCAACCGCGGGCTCAAGGAGCACGCCCCGAGACGCCAGGACGCCCGCCGCAAGCGGTATCGCGACAATATTATACCCGGTTGCCCAGAAAAGATTCTGAATCATCTTTGCATACGTAAATTTCGAAAGGCGGATGATTTTTGCGATATCGCGAGGATCGTTTCGCACTAAGATAATTCCCGCAGATTCAATGGCAACATTAGTGCCCGCGCCAATCGCGATGCCGAGATCCGCCTGCGTCAAGGCGGGCGCGTCATTTACGCCGTCGCCCACCATCGCAACTCTTTGATTTTTTTTCTGCAGGAGTTTTACTTTTTCCGATTTTTCATGCGGCA
>CAZVQM010000083.1:0-3700 GCA_964629265.1 uncultured Candidatus Saccharibacteria bacterium
GCTTCGGCCCTTCGTCAGAGCTTCTTGCCTGGTCCATCCCCGCGCTCATTCCGCCATTCTCCGGAGTATTTTATCCGGTTTCTACGCTTCCGCAATGGCTCCAATACGTGGCGTTTTTCCTTCCGTCATCGCACGTATTTGAAGGAATGCGCGCCGCGCTTCTGACCGGGACAATCGACGCGAATAGTTTAATTTTTGCGTCAGCGCTTGCCGTCATTTTTTCGATCGGAGCGCTTTTCCTTCTTCATCGTTCGTATCGCTATGTCCTTCGCCATGGGCATCTGACCCGGTTTCAAACGGAATAGTTTTTTCATACATCCGGCGCATACATATATTTAATAGCCGCATGTCACCAAACGTAACATCCATTGCAATCGGAACTGCCATTTTCCTTTTTGTGGCGGCGGTTTTCTTTTTTCCGTTTGGGCAGTTTCTCAATCATGAGACAGATATAATTGATCGCCCGATGATTTCTGACGACACAGAAGTTCCTTCAGAAGAAATTGTATCGGAGGAAAAACCCGACGTTTCCGACACCGGAATAAAAGAGGAGAAAAAAGTCGAACCCGCAAAAGACGAAATTCCCGTTAAGCAAAATCCGCCAAAAATTTCCAGTCCAAGTCCGATGGTTGTTGTGATTCCGCCGATCCCGGTTTTTCTTCCCGCAACGACAACCGAGAAAGCGGCGCCTCCGGCGGCGACGCAGGAGAAACCGAGGACTCCCGAAATCGATGAAAATGCGATTCTTCGCGCGGTCGTCAAAATTCAGTGTCCGGCCACGGATGGGATTGGAAAATCCATTGGTTCGGGGTTTGTCCTCAAGGACGGACTTGTGGTTACCGTTGCCCATCTTCTCATGGATTCGGGATCAAAAACATGCGACGTGATTTTCCCGAAGGATCGATTTCCCATTCACTATTTGAAGGGAGAAATAACCGAAGATTTTTCAGTTATTCGGAAGCGTTTTGAAGACGACGGGATTGATCTTGGATTTTTGAGACTTCCCGTGATCGCGGAGTATGACGACGCGCGGACGATTTTCGGGAATTTCTACCCCGCACTTCCGTATCCCGTGTGCGACAACCCCTCGGTTATCGGTGATGTTGTCTACCATTATGGGTATCCGTCGAATTTCCAGGGTTTGAATTATCTTTCGCGTATGGACGGAATCATTGTCTCGTACGCCGATATACGAGGGACCAGTACTCAGGTGTCTGCTGACGGCGGAGCGACGTATCGCGCGCCCGATTTTTCATTTACCGATGATGAGAAAGAATTCCATCCGTATGCGGTTTCCCAAGTCGGGATTTTTTACGGCTCTTCCGGCGGTCTTGCGTTCGATGCGTCGCAGGCGTGCGTTCTCGGGGTAAACCACGGTTTTGGAAAGGGAAGCGCGGCAACATACAGCATATTTTTGAATCTCGGGTGGAAGGCCGCAGGCGCACTGATTCCGTAGCTGCTTGCGCGATGAGCGATCATCTGGTATTTTAATTCAGTAACGTGGGAGAGCACGCGTGTGTGCGTGGAGCTTCATTTTTATGGCAACTCCGAAAGGCGGAACACTGTTTAATCCTCTTATTGTGCGGCTTTTCGCGGTCGCGATTTTTCTTTTTGGGGCAGCGCTCGGAGCATTCCACGTACCCCAGTATACAAACGCGTATCTCGGAAAAATCGCGCCATTTCTTCAGATACCTGCGTCGTTTTTTCAGTTCCGGTTCGGGCTCGACATCCGCGGTGGAACCCATCTTGTGTATCAAGCGGATCTCGCTAGCATTCCCGCAGGAGACAAGAACGCTTCCATGGAATCCTTGCGGGATGTTATTGAGCGCAGGGTAAACCTTTTTGGCGTCGCGGAGCCGGTTGTTCAGATCGAGCGCGCGGGCGACGATCGGCGGCTTATTGTCGAGCTTGCGGGAATCTCTGATGTAAACCAGGCGATCCGCATGATCGGCGAGACCCCGTTTCTTGAATTCAAGCGCGAGCGCCCGAAAGATGAGGCGGACGCAATTGTTGCGGCGAGTATAGCTGGGGAGCAACCGGACTTGAGCGCGGATTCGCTTTGCGGGGCGCTTGATTTTCAGATGCTTCTTTTGTTTATGATGCAGTTTGGCGAGGATCCGTGTTTTGCTTCAACCGGACTTACTGGCAAACATTTAAAAGCCGCGCGAGTTGATTTTCAGGGTTCGGGAGGTGTCGCGCTCAATCCCTCGATAGCACTTGAGCTCACCGACGAGGGCGCAAAAATTTTCTCCGAAATTACAAAAGAAAACGTCGGAAAACGCCTTGCGGTGTATCTTGACGGCGCGCCCATTTCCGCGCCCGTAGTACAAGAAGAAATTACCGGAGGAAAAGCCCAGATTACCGGGAATTTTACTCCGGATGCGGCAAAAGCGCTTGTCGGACGCTTTAATGCGGGGGCTCTCCCGGTTCCGATAACTCTCATTTCCCAGCAGACGGTTGGTCCCTCCTTGGGCAAAGAGTCGCTTGACCGGAGCTTGGTCGCCGGACTCTATGGGTTTCTCGCGGTTACGCTTTTTATGATTCTGTGGTATCGGATTCCCGGAGTGATTGCGGTCCTCGCGCTTCTTTTTTACGTCTCACTCGTGCTTTTGGCGTTTCGTATGATTCCGGTGACGCTTACCGTCGCGGGAATCGCGGGTTTTATTCTTTCGATCGGCATGGCGGTTGACGCGAATGTCCTTATTTTCGAGCGCCTCAAGGAAGAGTTGAAAAGCGGAAAGACCCTGCGCGATGGACTCGAAGAGGGATTTCGCCGTGCGTGGTCTTCAATTCGCGATTCGAACATCGCTTCGCTCATCACATGCGCGATTCTCTATTGGTTTGGATCGTCGATCATTCAGGGGTTCGCACTTACGCTTGCAATCGGAATTCTTGCATCAATGCTTTCTGCGGTCTGGGTGACGAGGATTTTTCTTCGTGCGATTGCGGGAACCGGTTTCGACAGCAAAAGGTTTTTCTTTTTAAGCGGATTTAGTAAAAGTTAGAAATGCTAGAGTTGTTCGAAATGTTCGCCAAATGAGCATATCGAGCATCTCGAACAAGCCGCGCGATCAAACAATTCGAACATTACTATGATTGATGTCATCGGAAAAAAATATTATTTTCTCGGTTTTTCGGGTGCGCTTGTCCTTGCGAGCGTTCTTGCTATTCTTATTTTCGGCCTTCACTTCGGTATTGATTTTACCGGCGGATCAATTCTCGAGGTTGAATTTCCGAATATGATTCCGTCGCCAGCACGGGTGACCCAGGTCGTTGATTCCCTTAATGTGGGGAGCGTGACAGTACAACCGACCGGAGAAAAGGGAATGCTTATCCGTTTCGGCGCGGTTGACGAAGCAATGCATCAGATGATCGTCGAGGAGCTTCGGAAGGACGGCGGAGGAGTCGTTGTTGAAAAACGATTTGATTCAATCGGTCCCACGATCGGGAGGGAGCTCAAGCGTAATGCCGCGATCGCCCTTGTCGTCGCGATTATTGCGATTGTTCTGTATATCGCCTGGGCATTCCGGCACGTGTCAGAGCCCGTATCATCCTGGAAGTACGGCGTTGCCGCGGTTATTGCGCTAATGCACGACGTTGTGATTCCCACGGCGGTGTTTGCGGTCCTCGGAAAATTATTGGGCGTGCCGATCGACGCGCTCTTTATTACCGCGCTCTTGACCATTATGGGTTTTTCCGT
>CAZVQM010000084.1:0-3568 GCA_964629265.1 uncultured Candidatus Saccharibacteria bacterium
CTAACGGCTTTCTTTTATCTTTTTTGGGAGACACTACTTAGACTTCTAACGGGGTGCATAACCTCACATACATATTGGACTCCATGAAGCCATAGCTTTATGGAGTTTTTTAATCGGATTCACTGCAAATATACCGGTATCAGGGGCTTTATCACCATCTACAACGATGCGCTACGTTACCGGTATATGATTCAAGAAAAAGCCCTGAAGAAGACAAAAATCCTCGTCTTCTTTGAAAAGCACGGTCTCGAAGCGACCCGAGATGCTTTTGAGGTGAAACGGTCGACGCTCTACCTTTGGAAAAAGCAGTGGGACACGGGCGGGAAGATTCCAGAGGCCTTGAACGAGCAATCACGCGCTCCTCGCGTCAAAAGAAAACGCCTCTGGAACGAAGCAGTGATACATGAGATCAGGCGTCTCCGGAGAGAACACCCCAACCTTGGTGAAAAGAAACTTCATCCTTTGCTTACTGCGTTCTCTGTCGCTCGCGGCGTTTCGTGCCCCAAGCCAGCAACCATCGGCAGGATCATCCATGACCTCGGGGGTTTGCGAATCTTCCCACAGAAAGTTACGCATTTTGGGAAGATGAAGAAGGTCAATCGCCAGAAAGTATTGAGAAAACCTAAAGATCTCGCTCCCGCCTACCCCGGACATCTTGTTGCCTTAGACACCATTGAGCGGTTTGTGGACGGTTGCCGGCGGTACGTGATTACCTTTGAGGACATCTATACGAGATTCTCATTTGCCTGGGGCACGAAAAGTCATGCATCCTTGGCTGCCGCCGAGTTCTTTACTCTGTGCCAAAAGGCATTCCCGCATTCCTATGACTTCCTTTTTGTGCTTACCGATAACGGCTCGGAGTTCAAGAAGCATTTTACCGCAGAACTGCAGCGGCTCCATCTCACTCATTATCACACCTACCCCAAGACCCCGAAGATGAACGCTCACGTGGAACGATTCAACCGAACCATCCAGGAAGAATTCATTGATTACCATGTGTGGTTGCTCAAGGATCCGGACGTCTTCAATCGAAAACTTATGGACTACCTGATCTTCTACAATACCCTGCGTGTTCACCATGCCTTCAAAAACAAACTTTCGCCTCTTCAATTTATGCTACAATGGTCGGAGAAAAACACATTCAAAATGCCTCTGGAGTCCAATGTTGGGTGGGGTTATACACGGGGTTGACACATAGCGACCGTTGTATATACTACGGATATATGAACCCCGTTAGAAGTCCTGGCGTAGAAAAACGTAAAACATTTTTCTGTCGGGCAATAATGGGGCATTCATAAAGATAAACTCGGTCTGTCGCAATAGGCTTTTATGCTAAATAAAGACAGACTTCTAACGGGGTGAAAACTCTAATCAGTATCAAAGCCGATGTAGACGTGAAGAGGCGGGCGCAGAAAGCAGCCAAAGAGCTTGGTATTCCGCTTAGCACCATAGTTAATGCGTATCTCAAACAGTTAGGCCGCGAACCGCGGGTGAGTTTTGTCGTACCGCTAAGACCTAATAAAAAAACCAAAGAGCTTCTCCAGCGGGCGAGCAAAGACCTCCGCAAGGGGCGAAATATCTCCCCGGCGTTTTCCACAGCAGGGGAAATGGACGAGTATCTAGAATCATGAGGATCGTCCTTCACCGGAATTTCAAAAAGCAATACAAGAAGCTCCGCGACGAAGAACAGCGACGATTTAGAGAACGAAGGAACTTATTTCTCAAAAACCCATTCCACCCCATGCTCAATAACCATCCCCTCCGCGGGGAGCATCGAGGATATCGCAGTATTAACGTAGGCGGGGATTTACGAGTAATTTATGAAGAGATAGACCGTTCCACCGCACAATTCATTCTCATTGATACCCACAGCAATCTTTACGAATGATCAATATGATTAATGAAAGAGCCGTTGGGTCGGCGCGCCTGCTCTCCGAATCCGCCAGCTGGCGGAGAAGGAGGGAACCACATTTTAATTTTGGGGGAAGAAAATTTTAAAATAACCATGATTTCTCGATTACTTTGCAACTTAAAATTTTGGTATTTATTGGCTTTGGCGCAACTCGTTCTTTGGCAGCTCACAAATGGCGGCGGCGGCCCCTATTGGTTTGCTGAGCTCGTTCTATATTTAATTTTTTTCCTCGGTCTCTGGCTTGACAGCCGTTATCATTTTCGAGGGAGACTGACACTTTCAAGAACAAAAGCAGTATTTTTATATTTTGTAATATTTTTGGCCACCGCGATGATCTACGAACTATCTTTATCACCAACTGTAGGAAGTTTCAGCGAGTATCACCCCAAGCCGATTCCATCATTTATCATCATCTTTGGGTTATATTTAGCGCTTGCCCTCTTTAATTTTTTTCTCATTCGCCGGTATCACTACACATTCAATGAACTCTATTTTTCCGGGGGTGCCGCAAGTATCTGGGAAGGTTTGCTGTTTACCGGCGTATTGACCGCAGTTATTTTGTCTCCTATGTTTTTTCTTGCTCCGCTGACGTTTGCCTACTACATGCTTGTATACGGAGTCATATTTTGCATGCCCCTTGTCTTTATTCGCGAAGAGCTCTTGTGGAGCCCTGTTGAAACCACAATTTCTTTCTGGCGAAAAATGCTTTATGCACTTATCTCAACCTTTTTTGGTCTTTTAGCTTGGTTGGGCTGGGCAAAGATGGCCCATATTCTTACCTCTGGATTCGAAAAGTTTTGAAGCGATTGCGCTAGTCACCGGTGGCCAAGACGTAAAATCATATATCCAAATGTCTGCCGCCGCCCTTCCGGATTCTTGCCCGCCAAAGTTTTCTGAAAGAAAATTTAGGCGGGTGAACGGGGGGATTTCTCTACCTGTGCAGGCAGGCTCGCCCCGACCTTGCTCGGGACGAAAACAGTTCGAACTATCTTAAGAATACTGCGTATCGGAGAAGGAGCCCCTCTAAGGACTCTTTGCATTTTTTCTGTTGGCTCTTAGAGTAAGAATATGCCTATTTTATTAAACACGCCGATTGAAAGCGCGGCCAGGGTTCACCGCCGGATTATTCCGGCATTAAAGCGCCTCGGGATTCGGACGCTTCGGGATCTTTTGTTTCATTTTCCGCTGCGCTACGATGATTTTTCGAATGAAAAGGATATTGCGGGGATTTTTCCGGGAGAGACAGTGACCGTGCGGGGCGTGATAGAAAAGGTTTCTCTCCACCGGACGTTTCGCAAGAAGATGGCGCTTACCGAAGCGGTTCTGCGTGATGAAACAGGAAAAATAAAAGCTGTGTGGTTTAATCAGCCGTTTCTTGCAAAAAATCTGAAAGAGGGTTTTTTGGTCCGGCTCTCCGGAAAAGTGGCAAAGGGTCCTGGCGGGGCGTATCTGCAAAATCCTTCATATGAGCGCGTGGGAGCGAGCGCGCGCGCAATCCACACCGGAGGGCTTGTCGCGGTCTATCCCGAAACGCGGGGTATAACGTCCCGGTGGCTTCGGTATCTTATTTCAAATTCCATACCCCTTCGCAAGAACCTTGTTGATCCGATTCCTTTGGATATCCTCAAACGAAATAACCTTCCGTGGCTTTCCGAG
>CAZVQM010000085.1:0-1893 GCA_964629265.1 uncultured Candidatus Saccharibacteria bacterium
CTTATACCCAACAAAATTCCACAAAAACGACGCGGCGGTTGCGAGAACCTTCGTCGCATTGAGCCACAATTCCGGGCCGAGTCCCCCTGGCGCAGAAAACCCCGTGGCAATCGCGACAATACCGCTATTTACGAGGATCGCGCCCACAGAGACAATTATGAATTTTGGAAGATCGGAAACCGCCGTTTGCCCGCCCGCCTTAAAGACCCAATATTTATTCCAAAAATAGCTGTTTGTAAGAGCTACCGCAACCGCCGGAACATTAATACCCCCCAAATAGAATCCCGCAGTGATGCCGGTCGCGCCGCTCAAAAGATTCAGAATCCCGAAATCAATCGCGGTATTTAAAAACCCGACCGCGGCGAATTTTCCGAGCTGCGCAAAAAACGGCATCCAGCGCGCGAGAAACCCTCCGAGCCACACGCCGACTGGAAACACGACCGATACCGCAAGCGGCACGACCGCGAGTAAAACCTTGTTATCAACGCCGATATTTACGAGAACCGGAATTGCGAATACTCCGGTGAGAAACCCGACCAGAGCGCCGATTGCATAATCTCTTTTTGTGATTGGATTCATGAAATTTTTTCGGTGAGTCACTACTCACCCGCCTCACTATCACTATTAATAGTAATATGTTCGATGACCTTTTTCTCAATACGCGACCCGAGCCGCGGAAATCCAAAACGCATTTTCAAAGAGTTGAAAATCGCGCCGCGACCTCTTCTTCAACCTCCTCGCGCGGCCTCCCGTATTTTGTCCGCGATATCTCCTTTACGAGCTGGACAATTTCAGGATCGCCTTTTTGCGGAGGGTAGAACTTTATGGAAAACGGAATCTGAGTTTCTCCTCGAATCAACAACTTTATATATGCGTTGTAATTATCAATCCGCAAGAGATCCTGCTCTTCGAAAACGGGCTTGAACTGCTTTGCCATGAATTCCGCGTCGTCCGTGCCTATGCGAAAGCTAACCACGGACCCGACGTTTCCGAACACCGCTTTTTTTATTTCTTCTTTCAACTGCCCGATAAACTGATGCGTAATTATAAGATCCAAACGATACTTGCGGGCCTCGGACAAGATGGTTGCAATTGAATCCGTCGTCACATTCTGGAACTCATCTATATACAGGTAGAAATCACGGCGCTTTTCCATATCCATGGTGACGCGGGAAAGCGCGGCGATCAAAAGTTTTCCCACGAGGATGAGCCCGAGAAACGAGGAGTTCAACTCGCCCAAACGGCCCTTCGAGAGATTCACAAGGAGAATTTTTTGGCTGTCCATGATGTCGCGAAAATTAAACGCGGACTTTTCCTGCGCGATTATCGGACGCATAATCTCGTTTGAAATGAAATTGTCGATTTTCGACGCGATGTAGGGAACCAAATCCTTCAAGCTTGCCTCTCCCCCGGCTTTTTCCGCGATCTGGGACCAAAACTGATTTACGATAATATTTTTCGAGCGGGAAATTTTGAGGTCGCGAAACGCTTTATCGGAAAGCACTCGCTGGATCTCAATGATCGTGTTCCCCGACGGAGGATCTTCCAGAACAAGCGTAGTCGCATTCCGGAAATACTGTTCGAATATAGGCCCCCCCGCAAGCTGCATGTTGAAAAGTTTTTCAAATATCGCAAAAAGCTCATTTACGATAAGTGTTTTGTGCTCTGGAAACGCGGGGTCGTACTCGAGCATGTTGAGCCCCAAAGGCCGCGCGGTGTCGCCGGGATCAAAATAGATCACGTCCTGGACGCGGTGGCGCGGGATAAAGCCCATTACGGTATTCACGAGCTCGCCATGAGGATCAATGACGCAGACCCCTCGCCCCGCCTCGATGTCCTGGCGAATCATATTCTCCAAAAATACCGATTTGCCGGTTCCGGTTTGTCCGATGG
>CAZVQM010000085.1:1903-3539 GCA_964629265.1 uncultured Candidatus Saccharibacteria bacterium
GGTATAGAGGTGGCGCCTCCGGTCATCGTCCATCATATAGATATCCTTTTTCTCCCCGCGGAAAAAATTGTATCCGAGCAAAAGCCCTTCGAGCGGCATACCCACCGGGGGCGCGGCCTCGCGCGCTTTCAACTGCTTCACTTTCGGCGTATCAAGAGGAACGTTCGGAAAATGGAAAACGCTCGTAAGCTCTTCGGTATTTAAAAGCATTATCGTGCGCGGGTCGAAATTCCTAAACGAAAAATCAAAAAGCGCTTTTTCGCGCGGCTTGCCCTTTACTTCAGATGCGGAAAATCGGTTCGACATCGGATCCGTGAATTGAGAAAACGCGGCCTCGAGCGCGCGAAGTATTGCGGACGCCCGCTCTTCGGTTTTTGCGGACGTGATAAGCCGAATATTTGTTTCAAATATGGGCTTTGACACTTTCGCCTCAAGACCCTTCACAATCTCTTCTTCAAGAGGCGTCAGCTTCTTTGACTCTTCCTGAATCCGTTTTTCGGGCTCGCCCTGCTTCGTGTCCTTGGTGAGGTCAACAGCGGCGCGAAGCGCCCGGATGACCGGATCGTTATGAAGCCCTTTCCCCTCGTAGCGCTCTTTTGCCCTTTTCTTTATCGCGTTGATCCATTTTTTTCGCGCGGGACGCGCAATAATCTGGATTGCCGCGCCTTCCCCTTCGATGGCAAGCTTTGTAAACACATTGGTAATGGCGCCCAACGGGTCGGATTCAAGCTTCATATAGGTGCGCAGAGGCGAGTATGGATTTTCATAGAGCACTACGCGCGAGACGAGGGATGCGCCGTCGGGATGGAAAATATTGTAGTCCTTTGTTTCCTCGACGTGCGAATTCGGAAAAACCCCCTGGATGATTTTCTCGACCGCGTGCGCGTAGCGGCGCGGCACCGCAACATAAAAATGGAGCTCCTCACCCACGGACGGAACCGTAAGCTCAAGCGCAAACGACGGCCGGCCGTGCAAAAACTCTGCGATCATCCCCTCGCGGAAGCTCGAGAGATTCGCATACAAGGTCTCCATCATCGCGATCCGTTCGCGGATCTGCTGCTGGGTGAGCTCTTGAGCCGAGCGGTGCGGCGGAAACCTGACCAAAAGAAGCGAGAGGTTGAGCGAACGGGACACAAGGCCTTTTTTTGCGATGCGGCGTTTAAACACAAAAAACGTGAGAAGAACGGCGCCGAAAAGAATAACGATCCCCCCAAAGATGACGAACGAAAGATAAAAATCGTTTAGCATAGAATAGAGTTGGGCTAAATTTTCCTCAAGCTCACGAGTTTATCGTAATAGTCGTCGACGAGATGATCGTGAAGCTCATCAAGAAGGTACGGACTCCCGGCGCGCTGGGCAACCCGTATCGCTTCCCCGATTGATTTCGTCATCGCAATCTCAACAAGCATGCGTACATCTTCTTTCAAATCCTCCTTCATCTTCTTTACGTCATCGTCACGGGAAGTTGATACGGGAGGGGTCGCGGGCACCACTACTTCTCCCCCAACGCTCCTCACGTCAGAAATATGCTCCTTCAAGACATCACGAAATACCTCTTTTTCGTGAGGAAGTTCAGCGCCTGATTCGGTGAGCGCCCGCTTTTTTTCTTCGAGCCGGCGCTCGAGCTCTTTAATTT
>CAZVQM010000086.1:0-3528 GCA_964629265.1 uncultured Candidatus Saccharibacteria bacterium
TATCTCCGCCAGAACACGTTTGTGGGATTTTTGCTCGGGCCGAAAAATTCCGGCAAGGGAACGTATTCGAAACTTTTTATGGAGGCCGTGGGGAGCGAGCGCGTCGCGCATATCTCCGTGGGCGATATTGTGCGAAGCGTCCATAAAGACATTGAGGCGGGAAAGGAGCAGGAGCTTATGGATTTCTTGAAACGCCGTTATCGCGGATTTATCACGGTTGAAAAAGCGATCGACGTGATTCTCGGGCGCGATACGAAAACGCTTCTTCCCACCGAGGTGATCCTTGCGCTCGTTGAGCGCGAGATCGATCGTATCGGCCGCAAAGCCGTTTTCATCGACGGGTTTCCGAGAAATCTCGACCAGGTCTCCTATTCTTTGTATTTTCGGGCTCTCATCGGATACCGCGATGATCCGGATTTTTTTGTGTTTATCGACGTGCCCGAGGCGGTGATTGATGAGCGGATGCGCTACCGCGTGATTTGTCCCGTCTGCCAGACGCCGCGAAACACGAAGCTTTTGCGAACGCGCGACGTTGGTTATGATGAGGCGAAAAAAACATTTTATCTCGTCTGCGACAGCGAATCGTGCGAGGGAGCGAGAATGATTTCAAAGGAAGGCGATGAGTTGGGAATTGAGGCGATACGCGATCGCATCGAAATCGATGCAAAAGTCATAAAAACACTTCTTGATCTCCAGGGCGTTCCAAAAGTATTTTTGAGGAATTCCGTTCCGGTTGATTCGGCAAAAGAGTACGTGGATGACTATGAGATTACACCGGAGTATCGCTACGAGTGGGATACGAGTGCGAAAAAAGTGAATATCATCGAAGAACCTTGGACCGTGAAGAACGATGAAGGGATACCGTCATACAGTCTACATCCGGCGCCGGTTGCTATTTCTCTTATCAAACAAACTGCCCGCGTTCTCGGGCTTTAAGCAAGCATGGAGGAGAAGAAACAAAAACCTCGCTTGGAAGGGACGGTATCTTTAGACTTACTTGTAATGGCGGGGTGTCGCACAGGAGCGCTTTTTACGCTTCCGATTTAGAACAGTTCCCTATAAGTGTTTTGATCTAAAGCCTAATCCCTTAAGCGAGGTTCCACTCCTATTATATGTCCGTTTCTATGTCATGACTACAAACCCTTTCATAGTCGTCTTTTGAGTATTCCCATTGGCAGATTTTCGGGATAAAGCGGGATTTTGGGGAAAAGCAGGGGAAAAAGCAGGGGAAATCGTATGGATTAGAAGTTGGGCGATACGGGATAAACATCGCCTTTTTTACTTGACAGATTTTTGCGAGAGGTCTTCTTGACTGAAGAAGGGGCATGCGTTATGTATAAGTGTAGTACGGTTCGGGGGCATCACATTCTCGAGAGGGGGACTCTATGACGTTCGCTAGGGGTGATCTAGTAACGTTGGATCCCGACAAGGTCAGGGAGCGTGCGGCCGCACGCCCTGCCTGCCTGGAGAACGCGCGTAAGCTCGCGCTGGCTGATGCGGGCGTCACGTTCCGCATCACGGAGATCAAGGGGGGCGCGGGTTCTGTTCCGCTTTTCCTTGTCCGTGTTGTGGACGGGGACCTGACCGTGGAGCAGGAGGAGGTACTCGAACGGGTCGGTCCAATCGCCCAAGTGGGTGAGCTCCTGTGTCGCCAGGCAGTAGTCACCGCCCACTAAGGAGACGGGCGTAGTCGGATAGACGCAGTAGGTCCGCCCCCGGGCCAATGTAGCGGATCGCGCGATCCGCTACGCAACATCCCCCCGCGGACGCAAGTCCAAGGGGGGCAAAAATTTTTCAAAAAGGTATCAGTATTCTCGTATAAAATCAAAGTGTAAGATAGTGTTTTTAAAAAAAGAACGGGCATTGCCCGTTTTTATGTGTGAGAACTTTTCGGATCGATGATGAATACTTCGAGTATTTTCATATCGCCGCTGGATTTTATCTCCGTTATTGCGATTCTGATGCGCTTTTCGAATTTCGGGACGATCCGCGGTATTTCTGTCTTTACTCTTTTTGCCCATTCTCGTGCCTGAATAAGGAATCCTGCCGTGATCGCCTCTTCAGAAAGGGCGAGCCGCGCGATGATCTCCGTCCGTCGTTCCTCTGCCGCGAAATTCACCTTCCCGGAGGATACGGGTACGTCGATTTCGGGGCGTTCGCCTTCGCGAAGCGCTTCTTCATATGGGGCGTTCGGAGATGTATCGATATGGCCGAAAATCGTTTCGAGAAGCTTCACAAGGATGCGGACTATTGGTGCGAATACAGCCATTCGATCCACCTCCTTTCCCTGTATAAGGTGCTATGAGTTCATTATAGGATAGGGGAGGGACGAAAAAAACGCAAATATTCGAAAAACCGTAAACACGCCACCCAAATGGCGTATTTACGGTTTTGAAGTTCTGAAGTCGAACTTCAGTTTATATATGACAAAAACGGCTCAACGGGAATTCCCGTTGAGCCGTTTAAGAGTAAATACGTGTTGTGTTTCTAGGTATCGAACTCGGAGGGCTCGACAAACACGTCGGGAGAATTTTTCGTTCATTACTCGTATCGGGCTAGTGGGAGTCAATTCGTTCCTCACGAATTCCCGGGACGGCTTTTGTTCAATTTATATTTTTGTAGCCGCCCCGCCAAAAGCAAATGTCTTTGCTTTTGGTCCCAGCGTCACATCCTCCGGGGAATCTCTTATTTCATTATCAATATCGGGCCACTGGGAGTCGAACCCAGCGTTACACCCACCCCAAGGGTGTGTGTTGCCGCTACACTATGGCCCGATATTGATAATGGATGTAAAGGTAGATTCCCGCGAAAAGATTGGTAATCTTTTCGCCCCCTCGGACGTGTGTTGCCGCTACACTACGGCCCGTTTGATCCACTTCAATATAGCATGCGCGAGTTTTTTTTCCTTTTTCTGAAATCCGTGGTTTGCGCCTTTTATAATTATACCAAAAAACGATTTTGCTTGCCCGCCTGAATTTTGTTTGGAAAAATTTTGGCGGGTCGAAACCGCGTTTTTGCGAAACGCGTCCATAATGTTTTTTATTGGGCGGTCGCGATGTTCGTCTTTTGATCCGATAATGACTGCGACTGCTACGCGAACGCTTTTGAGTTCTTTCCAATTTGCTTTTGGATTGTGATAGGGGAATACATCTTCCGCGTGTCCCGCTTCAAATAAGCTCAAATACCTGGCCGCAGAGTATATTCCATATTCTTGGGGGAGGAGAGCGTCTTTGTTTTTTGTTTGTTTCGCGATTCTAATCGCCCGCGACATTTTTTTCGCGTCTCCGGTTTTCCACGCGGACATATCGCTTATGGCGCCCGCAAGTATGATGCCTTTTACCGCGGGATTTTTCTTCTTGTATTGGTAATAGAGCGCTTTGTTTGCGCCGGTCGAGGACCCCGCAAGAATAATTTTTTTGTATCCGAGTTTTTTTGCAAGGCGAATTACGGTGTCTATGTCGCGCACGCACTCTTCGAATTTTTCAAATGCGCCACCGATGGGTTTTTGTTTCGGTCCCCGTGAGACAA
>CAZVQM010000087.1:0-3514 GCA_964629265.1 uncultured Candidatus Saccharibacteria bacterium
CACAAGCACCAAATCACAAACAAATCATTCAAAACGGTTTTGGTCATTTGAATTTGGAATTTTGAAATTGTTTGTGATTTGTATTTTGTGGTTTGTGATTTTCAGCCTCAATGAGGCGCACGCCGCTCTTATCTCCAAGCCCCCCACCAACCTCGGACTTGTGGGGTACTGGAGTATGAACGAAGGAACTGGCTCCTACGCCGGCGATTCGAGCGGGAACAAAAACACCGGCACATTAACAAACGGCCCAACATGGGTGGACGGAAAAAGAGGCAAGGCGCTCAATTTTGACGGGGTGAATGATTATGTGAATTTAGGGAGCGGCGACATTATGTCCTCAAATGCCACGTTAAGTTTGTGGTTTAAAATGAGCCCTATTTCAGATTATAAATTTCTTTTTTCTACTAAATCTAACGAAACCGACCGACTTTCTGTATTTACTGCTACCAATGGCCGAATCGTGATCCAGGTTCTTAACGGATCTAACAACGCTTATGTCACTACGTTAGACTACGATGATAATAAATGGCACCACTTAGTTTTTGTACGGAATGGTAACACAATCACTAACGGCATTCTTTATATTGATAACAATCCAGTCGGTATTGCTTCTTGGGGTAACTTTGGCAGTGATTCAACTAACAATGTTATTGGCATTTATGAACAAACTTTATCATATCCTTTCAACGGCCTCATTGACGACGTCCGCGTCTACAACCGCGCGCTGTCGGCGGCGGAAATTCAGGCGCTCTACAAATCCGGTCAAGCGAAATTCGCATCGCCATCAGGTACCGGCCTCGTCGGCTATTGGTCTATGGATGAAGGCAGTGGTTCCTACGCAACCGACTCAAGCGGGAACAAAAATACCGGCATATTAACCAACGGCCCCACGTGGGTGGACGGAAAAAGAGGCAAGGCGTTGAATTTTGACGGGAGTAATGATTATGTGAGTATTGGAAATCCACAAAGTGGAGTATTGGATTTTGGTACAAACAGTTTTAGTTACGGAAGCTGGATATACAATACGAAACTGACATCGTCCGACGGTATTCCTGTCGGAAAATATAATGGCGGCTATGGTCCAGGCTACGACATCGAATTAAGGACAAACAAGATGACTGTTCTTGTCTACGATGGAACTGCTTATAAAGGTGTTTCTCTGACTACTTCACCGCCCTTGAATAAGTGGGTTCACTTTTTTGCCGTTGTCGATAGGGCAACAAATTATTTAAAAGGGTATAAGGATGGTGTTTTTATTGGCCAAACAGATATTTCTACACTCGGTTCGGTTTCTTCAAGTAATAGTCTTAGATTGAATGGTTATGGGCCATCATATTGGGGTGGCCTCATTGACGATGTCCGCATCTACAACCGCGCGTTAACCCCGAGCGAAGTCGAGGGGCTGTACAAATTCGGCGCCGCGCGCTTCGCGCCTCCTTCAAACACCGGACTTGTGGGGTATTGGAGTTTTGACGACGGCGCGGGAACTTCCGCAACCGATTTTTCTGGGAAAAATAATGCGGGCGTTTTCCCCGGAGGAACCGCAAATCCAACATGGGTGGACGGAAAAAGAGGAAAGGCGTTAAGTTTTGATGGGGGCGATTATATAAGTTTTTCAAACCCGATAAACCAGGCTAATCTCTCGCAAGAGTGGACAGTTGCCGCATGGGCGAAATTATCAACAGGCAGCGGAAGTTCTTACCAATTTTTAATTTCAGGTTTGAATGCGGGAGTAAAGTTGATGCATGGCGTGAAGCCTCTTTTATATCTAAATTGCTGCACGGATGATTATTATATGTATGGCACGACAGATTTAAGAGATAATAAATGGCATTACGTTGCGTTTGTTTTTCGAAACTCGGATGGTTTACGGAAAATTTATGTGGACGGGCGGGATGATTCGTCCAGCGGTCCAAATAACACAAGTACGCCAGAAGGAATGAACGCGACCTTTAACCTTGGATCTCAAGTCATTGGCTCCATTGACGACGTCCGCGTCTATAATCGTGCATTGAGCGCAGCCGAAGTCCAGACGCTGTATAATAGCAGATGACGGTGAAAGTTTAAAAATTTAAACCAAAAAACATGGCTACCGTACAAAAATTTGAAGATTTATTAGCATGGCAGAAGGCGCGCGAATTGACGAAATTTATTTACGATATTTCGAAATATCGGAATTTTGAAATAGATCGGGGATTGCAGGATCAGATTCGCCGAGCGGCAGTATCGGTCATGTCGAATATTGCGGAAGGATTCGACCGCGGAACGCGCCAGGAACTGATAAATTATTTCTATATCGCGAAAGGTTCCTGCGGAGAGGTAAAGTCGCAACTCTATATCGCATACGACAGCGGGTATATCGATATAACGACATTTCGAAATGGATTATCGCTTTCCGATGAATGTTCACGCCTGCTCCAAAGTTTTATCCAAAAAGTGAAGCAATCTGCGCATACCGGAATCCAGTACAAAAAAGAAAAATCCAAAGTCGAGCGCGACCGCGAAGAATTTGATCAAGCAATCACTGCGTATCTCAAAGAAGTGAAAGAAAACCCTGGCGCTAAATTCGATCTATCCAACTTTCAAAAGGGCGGCTAAATATTAAACCTTAAAACATTAAACATTTAAACCAATCATCATGTCCAAACAAAAATTTATCGCAATCATAGTCGTATTAGTCGCCCTTGGCGCGGGCGCATATCTTCTTTTCAGCCGAGGCGGCCTTACATCTTTAAACTTCAGCAATTCGGGCGGAAATATCAACGAATCTCCCAAGCCGAGCGAGCAGGCCTTCGCAAATCTCACCGAGGAATACACAAGCCCCGATTTCGGTTTTTCTTTCCGCTATCCAAAAGATTTTTCCGCAACCGAGCTTGAAGACGATGCCGGCGCGACCGTGCTTCTCCAAAAATCCGGTGAGCGAGAGGGCTTCCAGATTTATATTTCCGAATTCGACGAGGCAGAGCCGCTCACCGGCGCAAGAATCCTGCAGGATCTTCCGGCGTCAGAAGTGATTGACCCGAAAGACGTATTGATAGGAGAGGGGAAGGCAATAAATGCCGTGATTTTCCTCTCAACCAGCCCGTCATTCGGCAAAACCCGTGAAGTATGGTTCATCCGTGAGGGATTCTTGTACCAGGTAACAACTTACGAAGGGCAGGATGATTTTATAGGACCCATCCTCGAAACGCTCCGCTTCGAAAATTAAAAGTTAAAAATTTAATCCAAAGTTCAAAAGTGATAATTTTACAACTTTTAACTTTTATATTTTAACTTTTAATTAGTAAATAGTTATGCCCTCAAACCCCGATTTTAAACAAGCCCTAATGCATCGAGCATTTCAATTCGCGCGCAATACCATTGCTCTTGCGGATACATTTCCGAACAAACGTTCGGCGTGGATTATCACAGATCAGCTATTAAGAGCCGCAATGAGCATAGGCGCCAATATCACCGAGGCGCAGGCCGCAAGCTCCAGGCGAGATTTTGCGAATTTTCTTCATCACGCTCTCAA
>CAZVQM010000088.1:0-3512 GCA_964629265.1 uncultured Candidatus Saccharibacteria bacterium
GTCGTAGGGCTCCTGATACGCGGGAAGAATCACGAGGTGCATGAGGTCCTCCCATGAGCGCACGTGCGCTCGTAGTTCTGGGGCGATTGCGATTTTCGGGTCTCGGACGCGTTCCATCCATGAAATTTTCAGGTTTCCTTTCATGGCGTTATACGAGGCACCGATATGGAATACGAAAAACACGGTTTTCAAAAGCCAATAGAGGTCGAATGCGATAATAAAGAAGCTCGCAAATATAGGCGTGCGCCACGCGACAAAGATCATCCCGATAAGCGTGGTCCATGCGAGAATCCCCGGGATTGTTTCGAGAGCGCGGTATGTATGCGTCAGATAATACGGTTTTTCCATGGAGTTTGAGGTCAGCTGTATCATAGCGAAAAATTTCGAAAAAATAAATCCAGCATCTTCACGGAGTTTGGAATGAAAATAGCCCGTGAGGGCTATGAGTTTAGGTTTCTATAATGATTGAGCGATGTGTCAAACGGATTGGCGTGCGAAATTCTAACGGATGACTTGTCGGCAAACGTGATTCGAACGTAATCCCAATCAGCATTTACTTCGATTACCGCGCCTTTAAGAATTTGTTGATACGCCCATGCGAGTTCTTTTCCGCGGGGATATGCGCGCGTTTCTCCGGGGATCGGACCCATGCGCGCTCTGAGTACTTTTTCTTCCGGGACGATTCGTTCTGTCAATCCTCTTTCTTCCATGAAAAGTCCCAGGCCCATAGGCGAGATTCTGTCAAAGTCGTAGTCAATTGACTTCACGTGGGCGAGCACCGTCCGGATATCTTCTACTGTTTTTTCTCCCCCGCGCCGTATGGGAACCGCGATTTTTTTAAGTGGATCTTCATAGGTATACTTCAGGCGCTCTCGATTTTTCTCAAGGAACATGTATTTTGCCGCCCATCCTGCGATAGATGTGAGGACTTCTTCTGGCCGCTCTGATCGCGCCGCCTGGATTGCGGCTCTCCACATCTCGAGCATTCGTTTCCGGGATTCTGTCAGGTTTCCGCATTCTTTGTAGTATCGGCACGCGCGCTCGTAATACCATTCTTGTCTATCTATTGCATTAAGCCCCCGGTACGTTACTCGGAGGGAAGGGTCTCTCGCATACACATGGAGTCCCTCAAGGATTTGCCCGTCCGAGAACTCCCCGAACGGAAATTCACGGAGGTACCCCTCTTCAATCATATCGAGGACAAGATCAGCAGTTCCAAATTTGAGATAGGTCGCCGCCTGAAAAATCGTTGTGTCTCCGCTGATGATATGGAGCCGTCGGAATCGGGTTGAATCAACCATCATATCATCCCGCGTATTGATGATTGCCCGCTCGCTCGTAGTGCCGGAACTTACGCCGTGGTGTATGAAGCGAATTCGCTGTGAGAGAGAAAAGAAGAGCGATCCTTTCTCGGTTATGCCGATCCAGCCGTTTCCGGTAAATATCATCCGCGTTCCCAGAAACCAGCCGATCCGCCAAAGGAGTTTTCTGTCGGGAACCGTGAATTCATTTCTTCGCGTAAGATAATTTTCATGCACTCCGTAGCTTAGGCCGTTTTGCGCGGCATTATTCTTGAAGACCGCGAGCGCAACTCCGCCCTTTTGGAGATCGGGGTGCTTATTTACCGCTTCCGCCGCTTCGCGTATGGTTATTTCTCCGGCCTTCGAACATATCACTATTGATTCGGGATATTTTCCTTCAGCTGTCGCGTATTCAACATGTCCTCCGGTATCAACGTATAGTAGAGCGCCGTTCGGGAGATAGCGTCTTCCGGATTTCGGAAGCGCTTTTGGATAGAGATAGTGCGGCAGGCATTCAAAGAGGAGCTCTATGTGGCGATGGGTCACCTGGGGCGTTGGTTTTCCTCTCTCGGTCTTTGCGAGAATCGCCATTTCCCATTCTTCGCCCATAACGCGAGTTTCCAAATGCGTCCTCCAGTTTTGAAAAATCTTTTGATACTATTGCATATCGTCGGGAAAAAAGCAAAGTCCCGGTCGCGACCGGGACTTTGCTTTTTGATTTCTTCAGCTTCATATTTTCCTCTCAGTGAGCGTTGTCTTGAGTTCGATTTCTTTCTCGCCCCTAAAAATTTTCAGCGCTATCTCGTCGCCCACGTGATATTTCTGAAGGATTGAAGAGAGGGAGCGCGTCTGATCGATCCGCTCGCCCTGAATTTCGAGAATGATGTCGCCTTTTTTTATTCCTGCTTTCTCCGCCGGGCTTCCGGCAACAATCGCGGCCTCTCCGCTCGGCCCGTCAGAAACGAGCACTCCGTAGTCCTTCGGAAGTTTTTCTTTTTCCGCGCGCTCGCGCGTGATCACGGTGTAGCGGACGCCGAGAAATGGATAGATTATTTTTCCGGTTTTTTGCACGCTTTGGAGCGCGGTCTTCGCTTGGTTGACCGGAATTGCAAATCCGATGTTTTCCGCGCCCGAGGCGACCGCAGTGTTTACGCCGATGACCTCCCCTCGGATATTTATGAGAGGGCCTCCAGAGTTTCCGGGGTTTATTGCGGCGTCTGTTTGGATGAGTTCTTGGAGGGTTTCGGGCTCGGCGTTCCCGTTTGACGCAATGACCGTTCGCTGAAGGCCCGAGACCACTCCGACAGAAACGGTATTGCGGAATTCACCCAGTGCATTTCCGATCGCGACAGCGGTCTGTCCGATTTTTACTCCGGTCGAATCGCCAAGGGGCAGGGGAGAATATCCTTCGCCGTCTATTTTTAAGACCGCAAGATCGTGCAGGGGATCGCGCGCGAGAACTTTTGCGTTTCGCTTCGAGCCGTCGTTTAGGAGTGCCGTAAATTGGGCATCGGCGTCTGATACCACGTGCTTATTCGTGATCACGAGGCCGTCTTTTGAAACGATGAATCCCGTTCCAGAGGACACCTCGCGTCTCTCCGTTCCTTTTTGGCGGAATTGCGGCACCTGGAATCCGGATCCGCCCTCGCCGAAGAATTGTTTGAAGAACGGATCTCCGGCAAACGGGTCGACGAAAAATTTTTCAATCACCGGGACGTCTTTTGTGGCGACGATTGATACGACCGCCGGAGAGGCCGATTCAACGACTTTCACGACGAGCTCGTCAGCGCGCTCGATGCGCTCGACGGTTTCCTTCTCGAGTACTGTTTCTGTTATTTTTTCGAGCAGTTTTGGCTTATTGAATATTAGTGGTCCTCCCTGGCCGTCTTGGTCCCATCCGAGAACCGGCCCCAAAACCCCAATCGTAAGGATCGTCCCGAGGATCGAGGCGATGAATGAGAGGAGAACGGTGAATGCGATGACTTGTTTCGTTGTTGGTTCGCGCTCGTTCATAGAGAAAACGTTTCCATTATATCAAAACGGCGCACTGTTGCAAAACGTAACACGAAATCCTCACCTGCGGTTTTGCGGGTGAGGACACAAAAGATGCAATGGCGTGCCGAAAGGAAAGCGGGGTCCGCTATTTTCCGTTTCTCCTTTTTATTATTTCGTCGATGAGGCCGTATTTTTTCGCTTCTTCGGCGGTCATGT
>CAZVQM010000089.1:0-3500 GCA_964629265.1 uncultured Candidatus Saccharibacteria bacterium
GATCTCCGCCGATTCCGAACCCGTCGAAGTCAAGCGAGTTTGCGAATTTGGCGCTGCGCGCGCGCAGGTCTTTGAAATGGGATCCTTGAACTATTCCGAAGAGGGCTTGGTTTGTGCGGCGCGCGCCGAGTGACGCCTTAATCCAGCGGTGTGTCCGCTCAAGGGATTTTTTTACGTATTCGTAGTTTGCCAGAGGCGAGGTACACTCGTCAAAAGCGAACATAATATCCGCTCCGAGGGATTCCTGGATGCGGATTGATTTTTTCGGGTCGAGGAAGATCTCGCGGCCGTCGATTGATGAGCGAAACACGACCCCCTCGTCCGTTATTTTTAATTTTTTCGGTTGGTCTCCCGCAGAGATTATTTTTTTCCTTTTTGCTGAAAGCACTTTTCCGACGCCGTGGTCCTCTCCGAATCCGAGCGAAAAGACCTGAAAGCCGCCGGAATCGGTCATCAAAGGATGCGGCCAATTCATGAATGCGTTGAGGCCCCCGGCGCGCTTTATTATTACCTCGCCAGGGCGGAGGTGCATATGGTAGGTATTCACGATGAGGATTTGAGCGCCCGCGGATGCTGCCTCTTCCGGCGTAAGCGCTTTTACAGCGGCCTGCGTCGCAACCGGCACAAGCGCCGGGGTTAGAACAACTCCGTGCGGCGTTTCGAGAACGCCCGCACGCGCCCGGGAGTGCTGCGATTCTTTTAGGATCGTGAAGCGAATCATGCGGGCGTTTTCTACATCGTTATGTTGAATACGGATTTTGCAATCGTGCCCATTGCATACGTGATGAGAACCGCGAGCGCAAGAATCGCGGTGTTGAGAAAAATTCGCTTTTGTATATTCATGCCCGTGAGGAACGACACGACGGTTGAAACGAGAATCAAGGCAGTACCACTCGCAAGAAAGGAATAGACGATTCCCGTGCTGCCGAGCAATACCGGAAGGATCGGGATGAGGGAGCCCGCGAAATACGATACTCCGACGATGAGCGCCGAAGAAAATGGGTGCGGTGTGCGAGCAAGCGGTCGCGCCGGATTTGGGTTCAAAAATGCTTCTTTTTTCGCATGGATCCATGCGATTTCGTTTTCCGAGCTTTCTGCGGCAAATACGCCCGCCGCCATGGAAAATGATCCCGCGATTGCAACAGTAGCGGCGGCAACGAGAACCGACGAGGGGTGTTGGAACGCTGCAAAAAGGCCGCTTACCGCGCCGAGAATTTCGACAAGTCCGTCGTTTAATCCTAGAAAAAGATTTCTAATGTTGCCGCCGTTCAAACCGCGTTCTCGGGTTCCCATGATGACGATTTCTTCATCATGCAGTTCCTCGACAAGAATTTTTTTTATCGCTCCCTCCTCCGGAGTGTTTCGATATGCTTCCCACAAAGAAAAATAGTGACGGATAGCATGGACTTCGGTTGATTCAAGAATGAGAAAAATCGCGCGGTCCCCGAACACGCGCGCAATAAGGACCGCAAGCCGCATTCGAAAAGCCCCGAAGATGCTTGGGGGGGCATGGCGCGAATGGAAAAATGTTTCCCAAAATGCAAGATGGCCGCGTTCGATTGCGATTAATTTTTTTATGGTGTCGCGGGCTCCTTCTCCGGCAACGGCCATGAGCGACTCGTAGAGCGTGAGACTCATGAATTCGCCCTGAATGAGGGAACGCGCAAGTTTTTCCGCTTTTTGGATGGCGGTCATATGAAGCGAGGCGCGCCGCGGCGCGGTTACGACGTGTGGATGACGCCCTTTTCGTCTATAAAATAGGTCTCGACGCGAAGGTCCGGGAATCTGTCGCGGATTACTTCGCGCGCCTTATGGTGCTCGGTCACGTGGAATTGATATTCCTCTTCGGGATTTTCACCGAAGTGCTTGAATCCGCCGTATGCTCCGCAGTCGTGGTGCGTGAAAAGCATTGCTCGTTTTACGCCGTGGAGTTTTATAGATATATCGATCTCGCGGAGCATGAAGTCGCGATCTCCCTCTTTTTCTGGAGAAGAAAAAATCTTTGCGCCCCCCGCGGGCGACTTTGGGTCAATGCGCGTTATATTCTCGGCGCGGAGAAAGTATTTAAACGCTTTCCAGAATCGGTCGTCAACGCAACGGACCGTGAAGGCGTCCGCCGTATAGTGTTCAAGATCGGTCTTGTGGTAGAAGACGTAATTTTTTTCCATACCCGGTAGTAGACTTCGGCCGTCCCGACGAAACGTCGGGACGAAGTCCTATGATTATTGTTTCAAATACGTTACGATATCCTCTTTCTGCCTCGTAGTACCACAAACACTCCTGAAAGCCGAAGTATTACTACCGGGCATACCCTGATTGTACGCGTCGAAGGCGCTTTGTGCAATACGTTTTCGTTTTTTAATCAGTATTAGGGAATCGTAAAAATTGTTGTCCGTAGTGATTTACCATTTGTTAGAGCATGTCCAGAAACCCCATTCCGGCTCCGAGGTCAAAATTTCAGCTGCGGCATCCAACGGCTCGGACTCGATGTATCACCGGATACATCTCGTCCTCCGCCGGGACGCCTCACTCGAAATTCTGACCTCTCGCTTTCGAAAGCGGGTTTCCGGACATGCTCTAGGATCCCCGTTGTTCTGGCTGGCCGCCGCGAATTTGCCGATACGTATCCTTGTATCTTTCAATCGTTTCTTCAACTTCCTTATGAGGTATTTGAACCCGCAAAAGATCAATGGCGTTTATGGTATCGTAAATGTCGAGTTTATTTTCAAGTTTGTAAATGGCGTCCCGCCATAAAATTGCTTTCTCATATTCTCCTTTGGCTGCTGCTTCTTTCTCAAGCTGTTTCATCATATCAACAAAGGCCCAATACACGCCCTCTTCAGCACCGCCGCGACCGATAGTCCGATCTTTAAAAGGGATCCGCAAAATAGATTTTTGCTCTTTCATCATTTGTCTGATTTTTCCGGTTCGCTGCCAATTAAAAGCGGTAGTTATTATCTTTTCATAATAATTGCGGGCTTCTTCCAGGACCTCGGTTGAGACATCGGGGGTATGGCGTATCGTATCGAGCAAGCGATACGCTCCAACCTCAATCATTTCCAAGCTCCACCAGGGCTTGGCTGATGCCCACCAAAAGTGGTCGCTCGAGAGCGCAAGATCCATTTTTTTCCTGACCAAAGCGTGACGAGAATGGTTTTTATTCATTGCGCTCACTTCTTTAAGAACAAGATCGGTGAATTTCCACTGCCATTGGTGAATTATATTTTCAGGATCAGACCAGGAAAGAAACTGGGTGTTTTCTTCAATTTCCTTTCGGCTCGAAGCCCACGTTGATTTTACCGGCAAAATTTCTTTCGCTTCTGTGTAGTAACCAGAAATGTCAGAAATTTTAATAAGCTCAAATTCCGGCGCGGCAAAAACATCAAAAAGCATCTTTTCCAAACCAGGCCTGTGATGGCCAAACGTTTCCCCATCCATGGCCGTTAACACATAACGTCCGCTTCGCATATCATCTTTCATGGCCTCAAGCAATGATTCCC
>CAZVQM010000090.1:0-3495 GCA_964629265.1 uncultured Candidatus Saccharibacteria bacterium
TGATCCGATTCCTTTGGATATCCTCAAACGAAATAACCTTCCGTGGCTTTCCGAGGCGCTCTTTCTAATCCATTTCCCAAAAACAAAAGAAGAGGCGCGCGCGGCCGAGCGCCGGTTCGTGTTCGAGGATCTCCTTATGATCCAGCTCCGCGCGCTTCAAGAACGCAGCCGCCTCAAAGAAAAACGCGCGCCGGAAATCCCCCTCGACATTCCTCTTGTTAAAAAATTCGTCACCTCGCTTCCGTTTGCGCTTACCGATGCCCAGCGTCGTTCTTTATGGGAGATCGCAAATGATCTCGTAAAGCCCTCCCCTATGAATCGGCTTTTGGAAGGCGATGTTGGCTCGGGAAAAACTGTTGTTGCGGCCGCGGCCGCGCTTCTTACAGTGAAAGCCGGGTATCGCGCGGTTTTCATGGCGCCCACGGAAATTCTTGCGCGCCAGCATTTTGCGACGCTCGGAAAATTGCTAAAGCCGTTTTCAATGTCACTAGGATTTCGTACGGGCACGGAAAAGCGCGCCACGGATTCTGATGTAGTCGTCGGGACGCATGCACTTATTCAAAAAGGGATTTCATTCGAGAATCTCGGTCTTGTCGTTGTTGATGAACAACACCGCTTTGGAGTCAACCAGCGCCAAGCGCTGGTTCGCGGACATACGCGGACTGAAGAAACGCGGACAGACGCGGACGAACTCCATGGATATTTGCTGAATGAGGGAATAGCAACAGGCAGAGACAAACTTTTGTACGAAGATATAACCTATAAAATTCGGGGTTCGGTGTTTCAAGTCAAAGACGAGATCGGTCTCGGGCATAAAGAGTCGGTCTATCAAAAAGCACTCGCAGAAGCATTCAGAATCGCCGGGCTTCGTTTTACACAAGAAAAACGGATCGATGTCTTCTTTCGGGGTAAAAAAGTTGGTATCTACCAGCCAGATTTTATTATAGAAGATCAAGTACTCATTGAACTCAAGGCCTTGCCTTTTGTGGGTTCTACGGAGTTGAAACAGATTTGGCAGTATGCGAAGGGGTCGCCATACAAATTGGCATTGCTGATTAACTTCGGGCCGCAAGGAGTAGCGATCGAAAGGATGGTGTACGATACAGCCCGTAGTCCGCGTGAGTCCGCGATTGAAAAAAGTCCGCGTACGTCAGCGCTATGGATTCCGCATTTTTTGAGTATGTCGGCGACTCCGATTCCGAGAACGCTCGCGCTTTCGATCTACGGCGATTTGGACCTTTCTATTCTTGATGAAATGCCGAAATCGAGAAAGCCCGTCGCAACAGAAATCGTTGAACCCGCAAAGCGGGAATCGACATATCAATTTATTCGCGAAGAAGTGAAAAAGGGGAGACAGGTGTTCGTAATCTGTCCGCGCATCGAAACACCATCAACGAATAACGAATCAGTTACGAATATACGAATGAGCGAATTACAAAAACGAATATGGGAGGTGAAGGCGGTAAAAGAGGAATACCAAAAATTATCCACAAATATTTTTCCTGATTTGAAAGTAGCGATGCTGCACGGAAAAATGCCCGCCAAAAGCCATACGGCATTTAGGCGGGTCCGCCGCAATGCGCAAGCTTTGGGCGGAAAATCAAAAGAAGAAGTAATGAAAGATTTTCGTGATGGTAAGATCGATATTCTCGTATCCACTTCAGTCGTGGAAGTTGGCGTTGATATTCCGAATGCGTCCGTCATGATGATCGAGGGCGCGGAGCGTTTCGGCCTTGCGCAATTGCATCAATTTCGCGGCCGAGTCGGCCGGGGGGCCGAACAGTCATATTGCTTTTTGTTTCCGACCGAAGACGGTGCGGCGTCGCGGCGACTCCGTGCGGTCCGCGACGCAAAAAGCGGGTTTGAACTTGCCGAAAAGGACTTGGAAATCAGAGGCCCGGGAAATATGTTCGGCGTTGAGCAATCCGGTTTTTCCCAGCATGCGTTAAAAGGGATTATGGATGCGGAGCTTGTCCGCGCGGTTAGGCGTGAGGCAATCGAGCTTTTGCGAGCGGATCCCGGCCTGCGAAATAATTCCACGCTCGCGCAAAGAATCAAAGAAATGGAGAGTGAGGTGCACTGGGAATAATGTTGGATCGGCCTTCGTCGAGCTAAGCTCGACTTCGCTTGTTAGAACTGTTCGAAATGTTCGAGGTGTTTTATCGTCCGTTTGACGAGTCGTTGAATGCATTCATTTCATGCGTATCGAACAATTCGAACGAGTCGAGCTAAGCTCGACGATCGGACATTCTGACATTCTAACTTTTCCCCCCTTTCGGTGTCCGCCAGAATCCGAGACGTTTGCCAATCATCAAGCGCGTCTGCGCTTCGATTCCGGGGATCGCTCCGAAAAGCGTTCCGGTGATGGGAATAAAAAGCCATTCGAGCAATAGCCACCACTTCCAGTGGTACGGCTTTTTTTTCGGCCGCGTGGGAAGAAGCACCAAGGACACGACCGCGGAGAACGCAAGGCCAATCATGGCGGTCGTCATCAAAATCTGTGTTATTTTCGGGAGATTATGCGCAAGCACGGTTGTTGAAAATTCTTCTTTTCCCAAAAACGGCGGAAGCCATCCGAGCGCAAGAATCATGATTGAGTTCGTAGATAAGGACCAAAATCCCTCCATTTGGTCGAAGACATAAAAAAGTTTTTTCCGGAACGCAATTTTTTTCGCTCGCGCGAATCGATAGAGTATATAGGGAATATTTTCCACGCCCCAGACCCAGCGGCGGTGCTGTTTATAAATATTGATTATTGTTTCTTTGAACGAGGGCGCGATATTTGCGTCCATGGAGACCGGGTAGTAGAGCGGAACTGCGCGCCAGTTGCCGTCATAATGGAATAGGGCCTGCCAGAAAATTCGTGAATCCTCGGATACGATATGCGTGTCCCAAAATCCGATTTCAACGAGCGCCTTGAAGGGCATCGAGTGCGACGAGAACGTGACGAGGCGCTCGGGCCGCGACTGCTGTACCATTTGCCAAAACGTATCCGAGGTCGCAACTACGCGCGAAAGCGCGGGCGCGTCCCAAATATTATTATGGTAGACGGGTATGGGCTGGTAGGACGCGCGAAGAGGGTTTTTTTCCGTGAGATACCGGTAGCTTGCGATTGCGAAATAATCCGGATACACCTGGGTATCGGAATCCATGGAGGAAACGATAATCCGTTCGTACGGAATTCGGAGTTCGTCAATCCGCTTTTTTGCTTCGCGGCCTGCCCATGCGGCGTTTGATCCTTTGCCCGGGATTTCGCCGGGAAGATTTGTCGGGTGTGTCGCAATAAAAAAGGCGAAAAATTCGTGTCCGAATTCTTCCTGTATCTTTTCCGCGGTTTTTCTGTCTTCTTCTCCGCCGCGCTCTTCAATGCCGAGAACGATGATCATTTTTTTGTTCGGCCACGAGGAGGTAAGGAGCGCGACAATGCTTGCGCGAAGAATGTCGTAGGGCTCCTGATACGCGGGAAGAATCACGAGGTGCATGAGGTCCTCCCAT
>CAZVQM010000091.1:0-3483 GCA_964629265.1 uncultured Candidatus Saccharibacteria bacterium
AAGCCCGTATGCGGGAGGCAGCGCGCGCCGCTATGTCGGACGCCTCTCAAATCCCAATGATTCGGGACAGCTCCTTGACCAATACGATTTCAGCTTCCGCATTTTTACGCTCCAATAAAACATGAACCCGTTAGAAATTCACAAAACCAACGAACGGGGCATAAAACGAAAATTTACTATGGCAACGAAAATTTCTAACGGGGTGAATCCTTTTTCAGAAAAAAACGAGAAAAAGCACGGGACAACGATTCTTGAAATAATCGTCTATACGGCGCTTTTCGGCATTATCGCAATCATCGTATCGAATTTCCTCATTCAGATCGTAAACGCGTACAATATTTCGCGCGCGGAGCGCGAGGTCCTCTCAAACGGCCGGCTCCTTTTAGAAACCGTCACAAAATCTCTATCAGAAGCAGAAGAAATCTATACGCCGACAAGCGCGTTCAACAGAGATCTTGGCCAAATTTCTCTTGTAACAAAAACGAACGCCCAGCCGGAGCACGGAGCTACCTATATCGACTTTTGGGTCGACAACGGCCGCTTGTGGATGCGAAAAGAAGGCGCTGAAACAACTCCTCTGTCCGCGTCATCCGTCCGCGTCGGAAGATTTCGCCTTGAGCGGCTAAGCCAAGGACTCAGACGCGACGCCGTACGCCTCACGCTCCAGGTGAATTTCGCCCAGCAGAAATTTTCTTCAACCATTACCCTGACCGCGACAACGGCGCTCCGGGGAAATTATTAAACATATGTTTGAAAATTGGAAATTGAAAATTGAAAATTCCGCAGACGGCGGCTATGCCGCTCTCACCATGCTCATGCTCGCGATTGCCGTTTCCCTCACGGTCGTAGGCGGATTTACATTTTTCTCGCTCCAGGAGGTCGCGACAACGCGCGCGTATACACGGTCCCTCGAAGCGCGCGCAATCGCAGAAAGCGGCATTGAAGACGGGATCTATCGCGTGATAACCGGAAAGCAGATCCTTGCGTCAGAAACGCTCGCCGTCGGAAACGGCTCAACGACAATCATTCTCACCACAAACGGAAACGAAAAAACCATTCGATCGGAAGGCAGGCGGAGCCAAAACAAACGCAATCTGGAAACTCATTTATCAATCTCAACCGCAAGCGTAAATTTTTTCTACGGCATCCAGGTGTCGGACGGCGGACTTAAAATGTCAAACAATGCGGTAGTGAGCGGAAATGTATTTTCAAACGGCTCTATCGTCGGCTCAAGCGGCACAACAATTACGGGTGATGCGGTTGTGGCGGGCGGCATACCGCCGAATCCGGCATCAACGAACCGGGACATTGCGCAATCGTTTATTGCAACCGCAGACGGCGCGCTCTCAAAAATGTCCGTCTATCTCGCAAAAGTCGGAAGCCCGTCGTCAAATCTTACGGTCCGCATTACAACCGACAACGGCGGAAAACCGAACTCATCAGATATTGCAGACACCGCTATCACTCCCTCCCAGGTAGGGACAACCGCCTCATGGATTGACGTAAGTTTTGCTTCTCCGCCGACATTAACAAACGGCACACAATATTGGATCGTCCTTGATTACGGAACTAATTCAGCATCAAACTATTGGGTGTGGCGCAAGGACACCTCTGACGCATACGCGGGAAATACCGGGAAATATACGTCGAACTGGTCTACGGGCAGCGCAACATGGACAAATGTCGGAGGCGATCTTTCTTTCCGCGTCTGGATCGGAGGAACCACCACGCGAATCGAAGGCGTAACAATCGGAAATTCTTCAACCGGCACCGGCCGCGCGAATCTTTTTGTGAATGCGACTGTCCACGGCTCTTCGTGCCCAAACGCATACTGCATTGTTGAAAATCCCCCGCGCGAGGAACTCCCGATTTCCGCAGGAGTCATTCAGGATTGGAAGGATGCGGCCGCGGCAGGAGGCACATGCGCTCCGCCCGTATGTGACGGAGCGGGAAACTATAAACTCACCAACGGCGCATCTGGCTCCCTTGGACCAATAAAAATAAACGGCAATCTTGAACTCGACAACGGCGCCACGCTCACGGTGACCGGCACGATATGGGTTCTCGGAGAAATTAAGCTTTCGAATAACTGCATAGCGCGCCTGAGTCCCGGCTACGGCGCTCTTTCCGGAGTCATTCTCACTAATTCCAAAGTAACAATCTCGAATAATTGCATATTTGAGGGATCCGGCCAAGCGGGAAGCTATATACTCCTTCTCACGGACAAAAGCTCGCCAACCGAAAAGGTAATGACAATCTCGAATAATTCTTCGGGTGTTATCTATTATGCCTCAAACGGCACAATAGAATTCTCCAACAACGCAACCGCGAAAGAGGCGACCGCCTACGGAATCGAACTTGACAATAACGCGACAATCACATACGAATCCGGACTTTCAAACATATCATTCTCATCCGGCCCGGGCGCGGGATACGACATCACGTACTGGCGGGAGGTCGAGTGATGCCGGCGTAGGCCTCAACGAAGCAGGCGAGACAAGAACGTGCGTATGTGTTCGTTTCGCCGAAAAAACCGTATATTATATAAGGAGGTTATCTCAGTAAGACAATGAAGAAATTCATCGCCCACAAAATCTCGAATCTTTTACGGCTTCCTGTTGTCGGCCTCGATATATCCGACAGGACATTCAAATATCTTAAGCTTGCCTTTGACGGAAAGATTGAAGTCGAAGCATTCGGCGAAAATGATATTCCGGAAAACATCATCGAGGGGGGAGAGATAAAAGACGAATCGAAGCTCACAGAGATTTTCAAAAAGTGGAAAAAAAATAATGCGCAAATCCTCCGCTCGAGCGTCGTCGTCGCCTCGCTCCCGGAAGAAAAAAGCTTTCTCCGGCTCATTCAGCTCCCCAAAGTAAAGAGCGAGGAAGTCGCAAACGCGATACGATGGGAAATCGAAGCGAATATTCCCCTCACTCCGGATAATCTTTCGTACGATTACGATGTTGTGGAACCCCTTGAGGGCGAACTCGCGCATACCGACGTCGTCATTACCGCATTCCCGAGATCAATCGTCGAATCCTATACAAACGCCATAAAAGGCGCGGGGCTTACGCTCGCCGCCTTGGAACTTGAATCGCAGGCGATCGTGCGCGCCGTCGTCCGAGCCGGAACGCCGAAAAGCGCAAAAATAATCATTGACCTTGGGAAAACGCGCACAAGCTTTATCACGTTTGCGGGAAGCGCAATCATATTCACTTCGACAATCAAGCTCGGGGGGAACACGTTTGAAGAAAACATCATGCGAGCTCTCGCCGTCGACCGGGAAAAAGCAAAAGAAATAAAGGAAAAAATGGGACTCAACCGGAGCACGAATAAGGACGTCTTCACCGCGCTCACGCCTGCGCTTTCGGTTCTCGTCGACGAATTAAAACGCGTCATCGCCTACTACCAGGAGCACGTCGAGCATCTCCACGGCGTTGACCAGACGATAGACGAGATACTTCTCGTCGGAGGCGACGC
>CAZVQM010000092.1:0-596 GCA_964629265.1 uncultured Candidatus Saccharibacteria bacterium
AAATCTGATACCAACGGAAACAATCTGGGAACAATTAAGTGCAAAACTGAGAGGGCATTACAACTATTATGGTATTAGTGGCAACGTTGCATAACTCGAAAGATACTACGGGAAAACCAGAACGCTGACGCTGAAATGGATGAACAGGCGAAGCCGCAAGAAGAGTTGGAACTGGAAGGAGTTTGAGGCATATCTCAAATTCTATCCCTTACCAAAACCAAAATTAACCTATGCAATTTACAACACTTGGTAAATATCATGTATCGGAGAGCCGGATGCGGGAAACCCGCCTGTCCGGTTCAGTCAGGGGTTTTGAAGTGATACAATCACGGAGGAATCTACTATGAGAGATTATACGCAAGTCCCAACACAATCGGCCGATTCACAAGCTACGCCTTCAGCTTCGCCAGCTTCCGATATTCCATCGTCTAATCTTCCGGTCGATCCAATTGTCGCTGATCCCAATCGGCCAGTTTCCACCATTTCGGCCGATTCGCCACAAGCAACTCCATCAGCACAACCACAACCGAACGAATCGCAAGTTCAACCAATTCCGGAGCCAGATTTACAACCAAACCAAGTTCTTGAAGGCTCGG
>CAZVQM010000092.1:606-3463 GCA_964629265.1 uncultured Candidatus Saccharibacteria bacterium
CGACGTCCAACCCAATCGTCGGTTCGTCCAAAAACAACACCTTAGGCGTATGAATAAGGGCGGCAATAAGCTCCATTTTCATGCGTTCTCCCAAAGAAAGCTTACGAACCTGCACCTCTAAAAGAGAAGAAACATCCAAAAGATCAACGAGCTCACTGAGCGTTTTCTTAAACATGACGCCCGGAATTTCGTAGATTTCTTTGTTAAGAAGAAACGTTTCAATCGCCGGCAAATCCCACCACAGTTGATTTTTTTGCCCCATAACAAGCGCTATCTCTTTAAGAAGCGCCTTTTCGCGCGTATATGGCACATGTCCCAAAACGGAAAGGCGGCCGCTTGTGGGATACAAAAGTCCGGAGAGACATTGTTAACAATAGTGTTAAATTGTGCATGGTAATAGTGTAATTTTGTGCATGTTTTTCTTACCGGAAAACAGACACACTGATATCCAGTAGTACAAATATTCATACGACTGGAGGTCAGAAATGCTAACCATGTACCAACAAATCACCATACAGACACTCGCAAAACAAGGGAAAAAGAAGACGGATATAGCCCGGGAACTTGGCTGCCATAGAAATACCGTACACAACATCATCCGGGTCGGGTATGCACGAAATGGGCAAACGAGGGAGAAACCCTCATATTTTGCTTCCTTCCATGATCAGATTAAGGAATGGGTCGACAAAGACGTGAGTAATCTGCGGATGTATGAAATACTGACGGAAACATACCATGTCACCCGAACGTATGACAGTTTGTGCAAATATATCCAGCATGAGTTTCCCAAACACCGGGAAGCATTTGGTGTGCAGGTGACCCATCCGGGTGAAGAAGCAGAGGTGGACTTTGGGTATTGCGGGCTCCAGCCGGTGAACGCTCCCGGCGCACCCATAGTCCGTGGGAAAACCTGGGTATTGTCCGTCATCCTGTCGCACTCCCGTGCCTCCTACCATAAAACGACCCATGACCAGAAGGTCTCCACGTTCATCCGTGGAATCACCCATGCATTCGAGTCATTCGGCGGCGTCCCCAACCGTTTGAAAGTCGACAATCTCCGAGCCGCCATTCTTCAAAACCAGCACTTTGATCTCCAGTTCAACCAGGACTTTTTGGAATGGGCAAATCACTACGGGTGTGTCATTGTCCCATGCACGCCATACAGTCCGAATGAAAAAGGGAAAGTGGAGTCGGATGTCAAATACGTGAAAGGAAACTTTTTTGTGGAACGGACATTCACCGATGAGCCGGATCTGCGTGGGCAACTGTCTTTGTGGACCGCGCAGTACGCCAATCGTCGAACGCACGGCACCACTAAAGCGATCCCATGGGATGTATTGACCTCGGTGGAACGGTCCTGCCTTCAACCGTTGCCCGATACTCCCTACACCACCTTTGAACGGGGAACCCGGACAGTGGCCGGCAATTGCCATATCTTTTTTGGCAACAATTACTACTCCGTACCATCTGCCTACGTAGGGCAAACCGTCACCATTCGGTGGAGCGAATCGCTCCTGAGGGTAGTGGCCGGTGGAGAAGAAATTACCTCCCATGTCATCATTTCCGGCGTTGGTCACTACGTTACCCGCAGAAGTCATCTGCCGGAGTGTAAACACTACGGACAAACGGAATACCAGAAAAAATATGAAGATCAGATGGCAGATATCGGGGACTATGCCCACCAGTATTTTCAGGAAGTCCTCATCAAACAGCATGCCTACTGGTTCCAAAGCGTCCGCTCCATTGTCGGCTTGGCCAAACAGTATGGAAATGATGCGGTCAATCGTACACTCAAACGGGCGCTGCGGTATATGGTGGTTGATATCGGAACGATCAGAAACATTCTGGATCAACGATTGTATATGCTCGAGTGTGCGCCCCGGCTCTTGACCGCACCATCCGGCCTCCAGCCTGAGGGCGGCACATCCGATGGAGTCACCCGGGATCTTTCGTATTACCAGCAACTCTTACACCTATGACACCAACACTCTCACCGGCAGGCATGAAACATTTACGGGACTTCAAGCTCTCCGGGATGGCACGAACGGTACCGGTTCGACTGGAAGAAGCCGGCGGGAGTACGATGACCCACCAGGAGTTTTTAGAGCTCCTCTTAGAAGATGAAGCAAATCAAAGGAGTGATAACCGGAGAAAAAAACTGTACCAGGGAGCGCATCTTCCGTTTGAAAAGGGCATTGAGGATTTTGATTTTACGTTTCAACCATCCGTCAAGAAAGCAGAGATTCTGGAACTATCAACCGGCAACTTCATCGGAAAGCGGGAAAACATCATCTTCATCGGTCATCCGGGAACCGGCAAGACACATCTGTCCGTCGCTCTTGGACTTACCGCATTGGGACATGGCTACACCGTTCTGTTTACCTCCGTATGGGAGATGATTACTGCGCTCGAGCAGTCGCGGGCAGATTTGAGCTATCACAAAAAAGTGCGCTGCTACACGCAGCCGGACTTGCTGGTGTTGGATGAGCTTGGGTACAAAAGCATGGCAGAGTCAACCGTTGAAGATTTCTTTGAGATTGTGTCCAAACGGTATGAAAAAGGTTCTATCATCATGACGAGCAACCGTGCATTTGGGGAGTGGGACAAAATATTCATCGACAAAACATTAACCGGAGCAATCCTTGACCGGTTAGTCCACCACTGTCACATTATTACGATTAAAGGAGAAAGTTATCGGGTGCAGCAGCGATTGAAGGCAGGTTAATTTTTTTATCCAAAATATGCACAATTTTAAACTATTACACCGCCGAAAATCTGCACAATATTATTCTATTGTTGACAATTTTTACTACTGAGCATAGCGGCATCAGCGACGACCGTAATATTCACCAGGCCA
>CAZVQM010000093.1:0-3418 GCA_964629265.1 uncultured Candidatus Saccharibacteria bacterium
TGGAGGCGGTGCCGTTGACTGTGAGGGCGGCGTTAGTTGTGGCTCCGGTGTTGATCCCCACCCTGCCGTTTGCATCAATAATGAAGGCGGTAGATGTGGCAGAGGCAGTTGAGGTTGAGATGGCGAATAGATTTTGGTTATCAAGTGTCGCGGTGGAGGTAGCGGCGATGGAGAGGCGGGCGAAGGGAGAGGTGGTGCCGAGGCCGAGGTTGCCGGTTGATTGCACCAAAAATCTTGTTGCCCCTCCTAATTGAAGATTCATCAGCTCCCTTACCCCTGAACCGGTTGCCGTTTCGGTAACATTCATTTTCAAGGCGGTGTAACCGGCCGTCCCGGATTGACTAATGTAAGGATCTATGTATAGCGGCGTTTGCACTCCGGAAGAATTGTTCCAGTAGACATTGCCGATACGCGCTGTCGTATTGTTATTGCCGCTCAAAGATAATTCAAATCCGGCGTTTGCCACTATGTAAAGATTGCCATCCGACATAACCTTGGCCGAACCGCCTGGCTCACCCACCCAAATTTCTTCCATGCCGTCGCTGGTAGTGCCCCCGCGTAGAATCGTGCGGTTGTTTGAACCGGTATATAGCACACGAATATTGGCACCGCCGGCCGCATTACGGAACCCAAGACCCTCATTATTGGCGATGACCAAGGATGCCGACCCGGTTGTACCACCCTGAACATACAATCTTGCTTCCGGACTTGTTGTGCCCACGCCAACCTTCCCGTCATTATTGATAACAAAGAGCGTAGAAGTGGCTGATGCGGTTGACGAGGCAACGGCAAAGAGCGCGGTGTTGGTTTCTCCGTTAAATGCGTGGATAGAGAGTTTGGCAAAAGGAGTTGAGGTGCCGACTCCTAACTTGCTGTTTAAGACAGGTGCTGAAGAAACTGTGCTTCCATTGTATATCCCCGTTCCATAGATAAGATTCCCGATGTTTAATTGCTGATTGCTAGTAGCTGATGGTAAATTCACATTCTGCCCCAAGGCGATATTGTAGGCGCCAGTAGTCAAAGAATATCCCGCTTGATACCCGAGAAGGGTGTTGTAGTTAGAGCCCGTGCCTGCCGAGTATCCTGCCCGATACCCGAGATATATGCCGCCTTGGTTGTTGTATGCGGCGGTGCCTTGGGCGGCTTGATATCCTACAGCCACTGTGTTGGTGGCGGAAGTATTGTAGTAGAGCGTGGAGACGCCGAGTGCGGAATTATTGGAGCCGGTGATGTTGAAGTAAAGACCGCCGCCGCCGAAAACGCTATTAGTGTTACCGGTGGTGTTGGTGAAAAGCGCGTTGACGCCAAAAGCGGAGTTAGAAGAGCCGGAAATATTTGAGTAAAGCACTTGGGCGCCGAAAGCGGAATTAGAATTGCCGGTAGAGTTTGCGAGAAGCGCGATGTAGCCAAAAGCGGAATTTTCAATACCGGTGGTGTTCGCGTAGAGTGCGGAGATGCCAAGAGCAGAATTGTTGGAGCCAGTGGTGTTAGAACGTCCAGCATCAACTCCGACAAAAGTATTTTCTAGTGTAGATGTACCTGACCGTATTTCGAGCGATACCGAGCCGTTGCGGCCATAGATAACGAACGGCGCGTTGGACTGGGATTGATTCACAAATTCTCTGATTGCAATCTGTGCTCCGTTAGACCGACCATACACATCAAGAGAAGCACCCGGCGCCGCCGTCCCAATCCCCACTCTTCCATTCGCTCCATCAATCGAAAGAATGGGTGGGTTGCCGATAGCCGTGGTGGTTCCAATAGACCAAGAATTGACCGCAATAGGGATCGTTGATGTCGAACTCGACGCATACACAAAGTTATCAAGGCCGTAAAGAATGGTGCGGTCTGACAGAGTGCTTGAAGTAGCGGCTATAGATAGAAGAGCTCCGGGGGTGGATGTTCCGATTCCAATTCTGGCGTTTACCTGATAAAGAGGCGGAACAACCCCTGACCCACTGCTCCCAGTGCCACAGTCATCAGCAGCTACGCCCACTACTCCCTGATTGGTGACATTAAGACACTTGGTCGCGGTGTTACCGAGGCCGGTGATATTAAGAAGAGAGGTAGAAGCTGTTCCGTTCACTGACAATGTTGCTCCCGGAGCAGTATTTAAGATACCGATACGGGAGTTAGTTGTATCAAATGAGAGGAATGGAATAGCGGATGTGGAGGTAGCGAAAGAGAAGGCGTTGAGGGCGGTGGGAATCGTACTCGTCGAAGACGAAGCATATATCATGTTGATCCCGGAAAGGAGGATGGATCTCTGGGCTCCGATGCCGGTGGAGGTGGCCGCTATAGATAGAAGGGCTCCGGGAGTGCTAGTGCCGATGCCAATATAGCCGGTGTTTGCGATGCGCATGCGCTCGACAAGCGATTGGAGCGTAGTGCCAGAACCTAATGGCGGAGATGTACTGAAAACGACCGAGCCGCCAACAGCGCTTCCGGTTCCCTTGCCTCCGGCAATGGTTAGGGACGCTCCGGCGTTATTGCTTCCCGATCCTCCGGTGGCTTGAATGGTGATGCCGGCCGGAGATGCCTTGGTGACTCCCTGTCCGAAGTAAGCATCGGTGATTGATCCGTTCGTGTCATTGCTCCCGACTACTAATTGGTTACTCGTTGTCACCGCCGCCCCGTAGCCGATTGCGATAGAACTTGTGGCCTGCCCGCCCATAGTCGCATTTGAACCAAAGAATGTATTGTAGCTTCCACTAGTCAGCGTAGATCCAGCCGCCTGGCCAACCGCCGTATTACTGCTTCCCCAGGTGAGAGCATTAAGCGCATAGTCGCCAAAGGCGCTGTTAGAGCCACCGGTGGTGTCGTTGTAAAGGGCATTGGCTCCGAAGGCGCTGTTTGAGTCGCCAGTCAAATGCGACAGCATGGCTCCACCGCCAAACGCGCTGTTGTAATCCCCGTTGTTACTTCGTAACGCCTTGTCTCCAAAAGCACTGTTTACCCCTCCTGATGTATTGGTGCTAAGGGCTTGGTATCCCACCGCGGTGTTATAACTCCCTGATGTAATTGCCGCACCAGCATTCACGCCAAGATTGGTATTACGGGTTCCGGAAACGTTTGACGCGCCTAAACTGATGGCATTCCGCATGACTCCGGAAGAATCGTATATCGCAAACGTGCTTGTGGCCTGCGACGGTGCCGACCGGATAACGAGCGCCGGATTTGAAGCGGCGGTGTGCTGTATGGCCAAAGTTCCCATCGGGCTTGTTGAGCCAATCCCCACTCTCCCATTGGCTCCGTCTATAGAAAGAATAGGCGGGTTGCCGACGGCGGTGGTGGTGCCAATACTCCATGCATTCACTAACGCAGGAATTGTACTCGTTGCTGACTTCTGGTAGCTGAAGGTAAGGGTTGAGGCAGTGGAGGAGGAATAGGTGATGACATTTGAATCAAGATAGGTGTT
>CAZVQM010000094.1:0-3417 GCA_964629265.1 uncultured Candidatus Saccharibacteria bacterium
GCTCAAAACGCTTCAAATCCGGCTCTTGCCGGCGGAACAGCGATGGGCAATAGTATGTCAGTTACGACAGCAACCGGCATTACGGGAACCGTTGGGATTATGAGTTTTGGGGCGGCGCAACAATCTGCTATGACTGTCACTCTTTCAAACAATGTTACAGCTTCATTTGGTATGAACGCTCCTACGCTAAGAGGGCAGGGACTTGATGATACCGATGCGAATAATGCGATAGCGCTTGCTCTTAAAGCTACAGAGGATGCTATGCAGCAAGCAAAACTACAACCTAAGCTCAATGTGTCGGATGAAGAAGATACACAAGCGCCACAAGTGGCTCCTCCAGCTGAAATCGACGAATCATCTCTTTCGACTGGAAACGCGCCAACTGGACCTCCTGGAGTCGGCCCGCCAGATGTTGCTTCTAACGCTCCGCCAGATGGTAGTTTGACAACTTCGGACGATTCAAGCGCAGCTGCTGCAGCAGCTGCGGCAGCGGCTGTTGCAGATGTTGATACCGCCGGTATGACGTCCTCCGATCCCGACGCTGCTCCGGATGGCGAAGAAAGCGAAGCTGAAAACGAAAACGAAAATGAAAACGAAAATGAAGCCGAAGCAGAGGCAGAAGCAGAAAGTGAAGCTGAAGCAGAATCAGAAGCAGAAGGGGAGGCAGAAGGCGAGGGGGAAGGAGAAGGCGAAGGAGAAGGCGAAGGTGAGGGTGAAGGAGAAAGTTCAACCGAAGAAGAACCACTCACTATTGAGGGGCGTCGTGACAGAGATAGTGAAATTCGAGTGCTTGGGGCGCCGCTTCGGCACGCTCACGGCAAGCCAATTCGGAGACGCGCATGATCGTAAACGCCCACGAGCATCTTGAGTCGCCGGAAGAATTTCCGGCGTACTTGAGGATTATGGAAAAGACCGGTATTGACCGGGTGCTTTTTGTGGGTAGTGGAAACGCAACCATTTATCAATGCAAGCCGCATGGTTTTGATGGGTATCATGAACGGAACATGGTCTTACTCAAGGGGCTAAAGCGATATCAGGATAGGGTGAACATTTTTCCTACGCTAAATCCGCTCGATTCCGATAATTTTGATCGTTTGAAAAAATATATCGATTTCGGTGCGCGAGGCATTAAACTTTACTATGGACTTGCGAGCAACCATTCCCAAGGTCCTTGGCATACGATGGCCTTGGACGGCCCGAAGATGGCGCCGATATTCGAGTACTGCCGCGCGCTCGATCTTCCCGTTATATTTCATGTCAATCGCGTTTCTTTCTATGAAGAAATGCTCCGGCTTCTTGAGGCGCAGCCCGGTCTCAAGGTCTGCTTTCCGCACTTTATGGTATCGAGCAAAAATCGCCACCGGCTTCGACGCGTGGCCGCAATTCTTGATCGTTACCCGAATGTCTATACCGATTGTTCCGGAGGTCGTGAAGATCATTTCATGCCGTTTTGTGAGAGCATTACGCGGCGTCCGCACCAATTTCGTGTTTTTTTTAGGAAGTACAGTAAACGAATCATGTGGGGTACTGACATTGTCATTACTAAGGCAAAAATGGCGACAATGATTCCTTATGTAGAGGACATGGTGCGCTGGTATAGAAATATTGTCGAAGAACGGAATTATACAACTCCGGAGTTTACAGGCGGGAAAGAAATGAAGGGGATGGGACTTTCCGGCACTACGCTCGCAAATATCTATTCCGGCGCATTTTTGCGTTTCATTCGCTCCAAGGTGTACGAGTCCCGTTAGAAGTCAGACGCCAGAGGCTTCTGCCGATGCGTTCGCGCATCGGACTTCTAACGGGTGATCCGCGTGAGTTGAACTCTCGATAAATAAAGAATCCTGCACGAGGTGTACAGGATGTTCTAGTCGCCGGAGACCGCGCGAGCGGTTTGTGCCAGTCGTTTCGCTTCGTCTCTTATCCTTTCATCTTTGTCCAAATGGTCCTCAAGCGCGTTGACGGCGTCATCGCGCTCCTTCTCCAGATTCCTGTTTGCTTTGCGGAGCTTGTCGTTCTCGGCTTTCAGCTGTTCGCGGAGTCCTCGGACGCCCGCGAAGAACTGCGCGAACCACGCTTCAAACCCATCTTTTTGTGTGATTCGTTTGAGCGACTCCCGTTTGGCTTTTGCCTGGAGGGCGCGCCAGCGTGTCTGGAGGCCTTCAACAGTGCGCTGAGACCGTCGGAACCGCTTGTTGAATTCCTCTTTCACGCGAGGCCAGCAGATAGGGCAGTCGCCGAATGATGCGATTGCCTTCTCCAAATGAAGATCTTGTTTTTTCGTGAAGTGGTTATTGCTCACGCGCGTTCCTCCGTAAAGTACCATTGGTGAGAATATCAATTATTTCGTTAGAAGTCAATTCTACTCTTCTCTAATTCGCGCGAATTAGAGAAGAGTAGAATGAGAATTTTTTCCATACAACAAACATTCCAACATTCTGCAGAATGTTGGAATGTTTGTTGGGAGCGCGTTGGAGCGCGTGTTTGATTCTTACTTCTCGATTTTTCCGAAGTAGTTTTCGCGGACAAGAATCAGGCGCAGGAGCCCTTGCGTCGCGCGCCGTATCACGAGCGCGAAGAATACCGCGGCGGCGACGCCGAAGATTTTTGCGGGAGTTGAGGCGTGCGTAAACGCAGTAACGCCGAAATTAATGATTCCCCCGGGATTATTAAAAAGGACGTTCGCGGCATTTTCAAAAATGCGCTGGACAAATACAATCCGCCCCGCCTGGTATAAAAGGAGCGAGAGGACGATTATCTCGCCGAGAAAAACCGGCAGGAATTTCCGCACAAGCCAGACGCGGTACACCTGCCGCAGGATTTGTCCGCGGAATGCTTCTTTCCCGGGTATTTGTTGAGTAGTTGCGGTTTCCATTTTTATATGAGAGTTGCGTCTTCGTCCAATAATTTTTTAAAAATTCGTTTTGCACGGAAGAGGCGCATCTTCAAGGTCGGGATGGATATCTTTTCTTCTTTTGCAATCGTCTGATACGATTTGTCGCCAAAATAGTAGCTCGCGAGGACGGTTTTTAGGTGCGGCGGCATACGCTCAAGCGTTCCCGCGACGATCGCCTTCATATCCGAGTCGCGCCAGATCCGCGTGTCAAAGTCCTCGTCTGTTGCGTGTTGGAAAACGCTCGGGTCTTCTGCGAGGATCTCGCCCTTCTTGAGTTTCCGGTAGTGGGTGATCGCATTGTTGATCGTCACTTTATACGCCCATGATTTGAATTCAATTCCCTCGAGCTTCTGGAATTTCTCCGCGTTTTTGTACATTTTAACAAACGCTTCCTGCACGATGTCTTCAGATTCTTCCGGATTTCGCACGATTTTGAATGCCGCGCGATACAAGGGGTCGTGGTATTTCTCAACAAGAATCGCAAAAAGAGCTGGTTCAGCCAAAGAAGCCCGAAGGATGTC
>CAZVQM010000095.1:0-3394 GCA_964629265.1 uncultured Candidatus Saccharibacteria bacterium
TTGGTTCGATCCGCCAGCTGGCGGATCGACACCTCATTCGACCCTTAGCGAGGCCCGCGCTGGACGGGACGAGCGTGTTTCAAACGTATATTGGTGAGCCCTTTTTATTGTGTTACTTCCAAGCCCCACACTTTTCCGGTGATGCGGTCAGTGAAAAATATGAATTTTTCGTCTTTTGTCACGACGATATCCGCCATATCGTATCCGCCGTCGTTGAAAACGCCGGAAACGATTTTTGTTTTCAGGTCAATCGCAACAAGTCGATCATTCGTATTCAGTTCCCCGCGCCTGTAGTCGTCCGGGAGAATTGCGTCTTGGGGAATTCCCCGCGGCACGGCGCAGTACACCTTTTCCTCGCGCGCCCACGAGCATTTTTCCGGGAGCGTTTGGAGGTCGGGTCTGAAGATTTCTTTTCCCGATGAGTCGTGGATCGCGAGCGAAAGGGACTTTCCCGCCGCGTTTGTTGACCCAGTAAGGAGTTTTTCTCCTTTTGGCGACCATAAAGACGTAAGGCCGTTTGTGGGTCCGAGAAAGCGGGTAAGCTCCCCGGACGCACGGGTGAATATGAAAATGTACCCAGGAACAACGCCAGACGGGTTTGTCTGGAGAGCGAATTTTTCCGAAAGCGGCCAGGAAAGCGCTAGTTCGCGAATGGGAGTGCGGAAAATTGTTTTTTGATTTTTTCCGGACGAGTCCGCGGTCGCGAGTGCGGTTTCCCCGTCCTTTTCGGTCAGGTACACGAGAGACGATCCTGTGGGCGACCACGCAGAGCTTCGTATCCCAACAGGAAGCGTGGCAACGCTCGATGTTCCGATGCCCTTGAAGAGAAACGATTTTGTCACTACCCCGTCAAGATAGGACACGATCGCTCTGTCGCGCGTCGGAGACCAGAACGCGTTTACCATACTGACGATTGTTATTGTTGAAAGGGGCTCTTTTGTTCCGGCGGGGAAAGAAAAGGCATCGAGCTCTCCTCCGTCTTTTTTGAAATAATATATTTTGTCTTCAGCCCGCGAGAGTCCGGTGCCGAGCGACGCGAGTTCCGCCACAAGGAAGAGGCGCGTCCGGATGCCGGTTGCGATAGGAATCTCCCGGTCGGAGCCCGGCTGGATGTTTCCTCCGCCAAAGCGCGGATCTTTTCCTATGCCAGGGCCCGCTTCTGGAAACCCGGGTATGTTTTCGCTTACCGGCTCCGGTTCTTTCGGTTCCGCGGGCGCCCCAATGCCGCGAAACAGGAAAAAATACGTAACAAGCGTTCCCGCGCCAAAAAGGACGATGCCGAGGCCGATATAGATAATAAGTTTTTTTTGCGAAAGGTCGTTCATGGCGATAAACGTCAGGGAATAACTTTTGTGCAGTCAGCGGTCGTGCATGCGGCCCTGCACGCCGTCTCGGTTCCGTATCGGATCGCAGACGTCGCACTACACCGCCAGTATTCGCTTGTTGATGTAGGAGCGTATGTGGGACCCGATTCAGATGTTTTCAGCCCTGGTATTGGCGGAAGCCCGATGTTAAACCCTTTCACCAGTTCCGGATTAATAATATTGAGAATGAGGTACGAAACAAGCGCAAGTACAAGGCCGAATACCGCGTTATACATTATTTTTCTTGCTTCAGACGGGCTGCTTTCTCCCGCCATCATGTAGCGGACCGCGCCATAGGTAAACATGAAAAACGCGGCAAGGCCGACAAAGCTCACGCCAAACGTGTATATTTTTGAAAAAAGCGCGCCCGGGGTCGCAACCTCGCCCAAAAACTCAAGCCCGGGAACCGTACCCACGGCCGCAAGATTTACGCAGTGTCCTCCGACGGAACTTCGGCAAAGAATCTGCGCATCAGAAAAACCCGGGATGAAAAAAACCAGGAAGAGCGCTACGAGAAATAGTGATCGAAAAAGCGTCATTGCTAGCGTATGAATAAACTAATTGTTTTTGTAATTGGGGCAAGCGCCGCGTTTTTCACCGACGAAATAAGAAGGGAGACAAGGGTCGACGCCGCGGGAAGGGTTTCGGTTTGTAGCGTAAGGAGGTACGGATTTTCCGCCGTACCGCTCACCGTGAGCCCCCCGATATCCCACCGGTAGAGTATGTCTGTTTTTTTGCCGGGGAAGTAGTAGGGCTCGGCAATGAGTGTGAGCGCTTCTCCTTTCGCGATTTGGGTGATTGTTTGCGCGGACCGGTATTCTGTTCCGCCCGTGGAAGAAAAGCGGTATATCGAGACCGACGGATCGCGATTCGTGATAAAAATTGTCCCTTCTTTTTTCACCGTTCGTCCGATGTCTTCGACGGTGACGCGGACCCAGTGCGATGCCTGCGGCGTCCGGGATGTCTCGATTTGAATAGATTGTTTCCCGACGCCTGTTGCGTATTTTTTTTCATCTCCGAGACCCCACTGGTAGACGAGATTTTTCGGATCAACGGTTTTTCCGGCTATCACGATTTGCGGGATCGCGACGACGGTTACTAATGAACCCGGGGAGGCAAGGGCCTTTCCGGTATACCACGGGGGAAGCGATGTATCCGCGGACCATACTAGGGCAAGCGCAGATACCCGTATTGTGGACGACATTGTCGCAACGAGCTTGTCGGACGCGGTCGCGCGCACGGAAACCAGAATTGCGCTTCCAACAGGCCCCGCAGTCACCTCGGCGCTGTATTTTCCTCTTCCCGAGAGGTCGGCGCGGAACTGCCCGTTTATCGTCCATTCATAAAACGTCGTATCTTTATCAAAAACCGGGGTTACCGCCTGCAGCGAGACGCGTTCTCCCGGAGCGGGAGATGAAGGAACCGCGGTAATTGACGCTGGCGGTTCAAGTGAAGGAAACGAGATTTGGGCATAGGCAAAAAACGGCAAAGCCGCCGCGAGGACGAGTGATAGAGTAAGATGACGTAACATTGCCATACTATTCATTATATACGCTTAGCGGCGCTCACGCGACTGACTGCGCATGATATTCTTCGCGCGCTTTTTTTATTAAAAGAATCTGGGCGGGATCGGAGGTTATTACTTGGTCTTCGGAATACGAGGCAAGCACTTTCATGGCGACGTGCTTCAACCCGGCAAAAAATATTCCTTCACCGCGGTCCGCTTCCAAAAGAATAAGCTTTTCCTCGTCCGTCAGGTTGAACGTATCCTTCACAAGATCAATTGTTGCCGGGGACTGCTTGAAAAGGATTTGTAAGGACGAGTTCGTGATAATGGGTTTCCCGTACGTGGAGTTGAGAAAATCCCCGACGTCTTGGGTGATTGTTGCAAGCCCGAGGTAGTACTTTCGCGCTCGCTTCGCAATGCCGAAAAGGAACGATCCGCCGTCTTCGTTTTTCAAAAGCCACCACGCCTCGTCAACTAATAGAATCCTTTTTTTGAGCGTCGTTCTCACCACGTTCCATATATA
>CAZVQM010000096.1:0-3366 GCA_964629265.1 uncultured Candidatus Saccharibacteria bacterium
TCGGGTATTCTGGAAGTACGGGCTATGCAACCGGGCCGCATCTTCATTTTACGGTATTTGCGACCCAGGGTGTTCAAGTCCAAAAAGTGAAATCAAAGGTCTGCGGAACATATATGACTGTTCCGATTTCAGCGCTCAACGCGTATTTAAATCCACTCGATTATTTATAAAATTATGACGTGGATTTTTCTCGCGCAATTATTTTTTCTGCCGTTTATTTCTCAAGCGGCGTTTTGGGATGACGCTGGGCAAAGTGAATTTTTCAAAAAGGTAAACGAACGGTATATTCCGAATATTCCAACGGGATTTTTCGAGGGCGAGGAAACAAAGAGCGCAAGCACTTCGGCGTTTACCTCGCAATGGGAGGCCGCGAAGCGCGACGCAAAGGAAAAAGCGGGGATTGACCTCACAAAGTTTTTCTCGTGGCTCGCAAGTTCGCTCGCAAAGCTTTTTTCCTGGCTCGCCGCGGTTCTTTTAAACCTTGCATCGCGCTAATTCTCGAGTTTTCTCCCTCCGTGGAATTTTTTGTGGATATCCCGAAGGCGTTTTGATGTGACATGGGTATACACCTGCGTTGTCGCAATATTTCTGTGACCCAAAAATTCCTGGACAGTTCGGATATCCACCCCCTGTGCCATTAAGTCGGTTGCGAAACTGTGGCGGATCGTATGTGGAGTCGCAAGAACCGGAAGCCCGGCGGCTTTTGCGTATTTTTGGACAATTGTTTCAATGCCGCGCGTGGTAAGCCGCAGCGGCGCGTTTGTCGGCCCTTTGAAACGAATGAAAAGCGCGTCATCTTCATCCGTGCGCCGCAGGAGGTACTCTTTGATCCAATGAAGCGCACGCTCGGAAAAATAGACAATCCGCGGATAACTTCCTTTTCCGATAATGCTCAATTCGAATTCTGTTTTATTTTTTACGCCCGCAAGCTGTTTTCGATCAAGTGCCGCGAGTTCCGCGACCCGGAGGCCGGTTGAAAAAAGCGTTTCAAGAATCGCGCGATCCCGCGTGCCTGTTTCCGTTTTTGTGTTCGGAGTCCCGAGAAGTTTTTCAACCTGATCAAGCGGCAAAAATTTGACCAGGCGCTCGCGTTTTTCCTTCGGGAGCTTGATTTTTTCTGTTGGCAGGGAAGGAATATCTTTTTCGTGGAAGTATGCAAGAAACGCCCGGAGTGCGATTAAATATCGCGTCTGGGTTGAAATTGTAAGGTTTGGGTTGAGTTTCCGGACGCTGTTTGGAAGGCGCGAAAGCCCCAAGCGGTATTTCCAGACGTGGTCCGCGGTGAGGCCCTCGGGCGTGATGCGCTCAAGGTTATTTTTCTTGAGCCATTCAAAAAAACGGGCGAGGAATCGCGAATAATTCTTTGTTGTGATGGATGAAAGACCTTTTTCCACCTCGCAGTAGTCCAAAAAGTCGGAAAGGTATTGGGGGAGTGCTTTATATGCCATATCAGGGAAAGCGCTTTATGATACATTGATTTACCTACATTATACGATGTATAGGATAGAGAGAAAAGAGGTGTTTTCCACACCTCCCTATTGGTTTTTGCGCGTATGCTTCTATTGTCGGCTGCAGCAGTTCGGATAGCACGCGGTAATGATCTCGTGCATCTTTTTTGCGTTCTTATCGGACGTTTGCGCGAGTGTCTTTTTGCACCAATTACATTTGATAAGTGCTACCCCGAGTATCTTGGCTATCATCGCTATCCTCCTAAGGAAGTAACTTGCTTTGGTATATCATGCGGTATGTAGCGTGTCAAACTGCGAAAGCCAGTCCGCGAATATATACTCATTTGTATCTCTTTTTCCAACGAATTATAGTGTATATACCATGCGTACTTCCTATTCCGCAATAGAGACGTATAAACAGTGTCCGCAAAAATATAAGTTTCAGGAAATTGACCGCATAAAAGCTCCGAAATCAAGAGAGGCGCTTTTTGGGACCGCAATTCACTCGGCGCTCAAGTTTATGTTTCAAAAAAGCCCCCTCTTCCCTACTCTCGACGAGGTGGTTTCGTACTACCGTGAAAATTGGCCCTCACGCGAGGCGTTTCAGGCGGACTCAAAGAATGACCCTTTGAAGATGCCGTGGACCGAGGCAGACGAAAAAGTGTATTTCGAGGAGGGCATCAAGATGCTTCGCCGCTTTTACGAAAAAAACGCGCCGTGGAATTTTAATATCGTTGATCTTGAATCGCGCTTTGATATTTTGATTGAGGACGAAAAAACCGGAAAAACCCATATCCTTGCCGGAATTATTGACCGTATCGGCAAAAATCAGGATGAATACGAGATTATTGACTATAAAACTTCAAAGCGGATGCCCTCGCAGGCGGACGTGGATAAAAACCTCCAGCTTTCGCTTTATTCGTTAGGGCTTCAAAAGCGGTGGCCGCATGTGAAGGCGGAAGATATAAAATTGACTTTGTATTTCGTCAAGCACGGCGAAAAACTTTCTACAACGGCAACGAGCGAAAAAACCGAAGCGACGAAAAAGGAAATACTTGAAACAATCCGCGAGATTGAGACGCGCCTCGACGAGAAAAAAGAATTTGAGCCAATGCCCTCTGCTTTGTGCAGTTGGTGCGCGTTTAAGCCGATATGCCCGGCGTGGAAACACCAATATAGAAAATTCGAAGTACGAAATCCAAAATCCGAGACAGATATTGACGCTACGCTCAAAGAGTTTTTCGAGTTGCGCAAAGATGTCAGCAGTAAAGAAGACGAGATAACGGAATTACAGAAAAAAATCCGGGAATACATGGATTCACAAGGTCTCACGCGCGTGTTTTCTGATGACGGAACTGTCTCAAAAAAGACGATTCAGCGATTTTCGTACGATTTTGAGAAAATAAAGGCGCTCCTCTCCCCTATCGGCCGCTGGGAGGATATTCTTGATGCGGACGAGGCAAAATTAAAAAAGATTTCGAAAGAATTGCCGCCCGAAATCCGCTCGCAGATTGAAGACGCGCGCCGAGTTGCAAAAGAATATTCGGTTTTGAGTATTTCGGAGAAAAAGAAAAAAGGCGAAATTGCAAATGAAGATGATACATAGTAGAATAACAGAAAATAGTATGTCGGAATTCGAAGAACTTACCAAAAAAATCCTGGCGTTTCGCGACGAGCGGAATTGGGCGCAATTTCACAATCCGAAGGACTGTTCGCTTTCCCTTGTTCTTGAGGCCGCGGAAGTGATGGAGCATTTCCAATGGAAATCCCCTGCCGAGATCAAGGAATATGTCGGTTCCCATAAAAAGGAAATCGGCGAGGAGCTTGCAGACGTTCTCTATTGGGTGCTTCTTTTGGCGCATGATTTGAAAATAGACATTGTTGATGCATCCGAGAAAAAACTCGAAAAGAATCGCCA
>CAZVQM010000097.1:0-3352 GCA_964629265.1 uncultured Candidatus Saccharibacteria bacterium
ATTCATTATATAGAAAAAACTCATTTTGGGCAAAAAAAGACCGCCCCGATTACGAAGCGGCACGAATAGTGCAATGGTACGAAGGTACTACACAAGTGGCACGTTATGTTTTGCTTCCTTTGTTGGCGTAGGCGTTACGAAAAACTCATTTACGATTGCCGCACCGCACGCATTAAGAAACCCTTCACTGCCAAAGTACGCAATGCCTCCCGGCGCAAGGATGACTGGATTTCCAGGCAACTGTTCGATTGAAAGCCGAGCAGCCCTGTTTGCCTCATCAGTCCCTCCATCGAAAGCGACGCCCAAAACCGGAATATGGCCCTTCCCGAAATACTTGAGCCACGACTGCAAAACGCCAGGAAGAGCAGCAGCTTTTCCTGCACCCGCAATTATCACTGAATCTTCTCGAACTGTTTCTGCGAATCTGCGAAGCTCTTCCGGATTTCGATGACAACTGATGATGTCAAGTTCCGCTGTTACTTCTGGAGGCGTATCAATACCAAGCCAATTAAGACCATTTTGTGCCTGGTCTCGATCGGACTCGCTCCCAAGAACAACGTGTACATGGACCGGCGGCATACGAACCGCTATGCCCATATCTGCTCTCTGAAACGCTTCAAGCTTTTTTCCGGCCAAACGCCAGAAGCCATAGCGATAAATCCGTGTGGTCATCTCAACAACTTCAGGAGAGAATTCAAGCCGATGAACCCACTCATCATCTCCAGCGACAAGAGGATCTCGCTTATCCACGCCGAGTCGCTTCCCTTCGTTTCTGACATACTGTTTGTCGAGCGATGGAGGACTCGAGCGTTTTGTCCGAGATTCTTGCCATGCTTTCAAATCCCAGAAGCGGCTCGAATCAGGAGTAAACACTTCATCGCACAGTACTAATTCGCTATGTTTCTCTCGCCCAAACTCGAATTTCGTATCGGCTAAGACGATCCCTCGATCACGTGCGAATCTTCTTGCAAGCTCATAGAGCTGGAGTGATGCACGCTCTATCGCAAAGCCATGTTTCTTGCAGACACTGTCTGCGTCAACATGCTCGTCATGCCCTTCTTCTGCTTTGGTCGTTGGAGTGAAAATGGGGTACGGAAGCTCGGCCCCATCATCAAGCCCCTCCGGAAGAGCGTGGCCGCAGATTACGCTGTCCTTTCTGTATGCAGTAAGTCCGCTTCCGGTGAGATACCCTCGAACGACCGCTTCAACGGGAAGCATATCGAGTTTGCGAATAACGAGCGCTCGCTTCTGAAGTTCCGGAATTCCTCGAAGATCCTCTGAAAGGTATTGATCAATGTCTACGCCATACGCAACGAGATCATGAGTGACCAAATCGCCAAGTACGTTCTTTCGCCAGAATATGTTTAGCGCAGTAAGACCTTCTCCTTTGAAGGGAACTACTGTAGGCAGGACAAAGTCAAAAATACTTATTCTGTCAGTTGCAAAAGATAGCAAAAGTTCTAATTCGCTCGGCAGAAAATATGTATTTCGCACCTTGCCTTTGCGGTATATTTCGAGTCCGGAAATGACTTTGGTGTCTACAGAAGCTGGAATCTTTGCCATGACGGGTCTCCTTTGTATCCTGGTTCTGGACTCAAACTAGATCAAAATCATAAAAATAGCAAGAGGAATATTATTAAACAAAAAACGGCTTGAAGTTATCGCACCGCTTGTTTTCGATTAGAAAGTCCTATCTTTTGTTTTTTACAACGGACGCTATGGTTCTACGCGTATGGCTTCACCCGGCGATGCACCGGCATGAGTGCCGTCTCGAACACCACCATGCCAGATGGAGAAATTCGATAACAAGGAATTCCCAATTTCCACGATTTGCGCGGCAAAACATCGGTAATAGTAGAAACCGGTCCGAACTTTTTCCGAAACGAATAAAACACCAAACATTTCTGCCCGACGCGCCGAAGCGGGCGCTTTCGTTTCATAAAACCCTCCGTCATGTGCTAAAACGTTTATAACAAACAACCGCTTCGAAGTCAACGAAAAAACGGAAACCAAAACCGCCTCGTTGCAAAAGCGGTTTTTGTGTCAAATATTGCGGGAGCCGGAATTGCACCGGCGTCTGGAGGTTATGAGCCTCCCGAGATACTTCTTCTCTATCCCGCGCGATGATTATACCCCACGGATGCGAAAAACACAATAAATATTCAAATCTCCTCCTTCAAAACGCCGAGCTCGCGAAACGCGTCTTGGTACGCGCGGAGAGCATTTATGACGGTCTCGCGCGTATGCTCAACCATTGGATCATGCACAATGGTGTTTCTGAGCCGGTGCGCGGACCACACGCGATCTGCGGACGGGAGCTGAACAGGATCAACTATTTTCAACCGATCTCCCATGGTGTCTCCCGCGTACCCCAGATGAACAAGCGCATCGTCCAAAAGGGCATCTGCCTGGATAATCGCCATATTCCAGTCAGACGGGTTTTTCGAATTTATCAACTCCCGGATCCTCTCCCAATTCTCGCTTACCTCCTTCTCTACCGGAATCGGAGAAACATCCGCGGCAGTTCCATTTTCCGACTTGACTGAATCAAGCTTTCCAAAAAGCCGCAAAACGTACAAAAAAAGAGCAACGAGAACCGCGTCAATAATAGAAACAACAATAACAACCGTATTGTAAATGCCCCGCCAATCAACAGCATATATGCGATCCGTAAAAGAAGAAAATAAATCCATATTTCTCTATTATACCATACCCGGTAGTAGACTTCGGCAGTCCCGACGAAACGTCGGGACAAAACCCTCAAAAATTAATGCTACATAAAGAATGACTGTTTCGATATATACCTAGTAGTAACGATAAACAGCTTTTAGGCCGAAGTGTTACTACCGGGCATACCCCGGCGCCATCCTTCGATCTTTTTATGGTCGCCGGAACGAAGAACCGCGGGAACCCTATATACTTTTTCCTTCCAGCGGAAAATCTCGGGTCTTGTATACACTGGCACGCCGACGCCGTGGCGCTTCTCTTCAAGTGACTCCCCTTTCCCCAAAAATCCCGGGATGTGGCGCGAAACAGCGTCAACTACCACAAGAGCGGGAAGTTCTCCGCCGGTCAAGACATACGGGCCGATAGATAAATCCGAAATCCGAAATCCGAAATCCGAAACGACTTTTTTGATGCGTTCGTCTACCCCCTCGTAGTGCCCGGCAATCATTATGACCCGGTCATATTTTTTCGCCCAATCCGCGGCCATCTTCACATTAAATTGCTTCCCGCTTGCAGAAAAAAGAATAACTTTTACCTTTTCACTTTTCATTTTTAACTTCAAACTTGAGAGCGCTCGGACGAGCGGCTCAAGTTTGATGACCATCCCCGGTCCTCCTCCGTACGG
>CAZVQM010000098.1:0-3278 GCA_964629265.1 uncultured Candidatus Saccharibacteria bacterium
TGCCGATCGACGCGCTCTTTATTACCGCGCTCTTGACCATTATGGGTTTTTCCGTTCATGATACGATAGTGGTATTTGACAGGACGCGGGAAAACTTGCGTAAATTGAAGGGGGGTGAGGAGTTCTCGATAACGGTCAATCGGAGCGTGAATGAGACCTTTACGAGGTCAATAAATACGTCTGTCACCATCCTTCTTGCGCTCGTCGCAATCGTTGTTTTCGGGGGCGAATCAGTGCGATATTTTGCCCTCGCTCTCATTATCGGGATTGTCTTCGGGACGTACTCATCCATCTTTATCGCAAGCCCCCTCCTGGTCATATGGAATACGATTGATCGTGGTAGGAAAAACGCATAACGACCAATAATCGTTCGGTTCTGATACACTAATTCCGGCACGGAATTAGTGTGTGGGCTTGTTATATGGAATGATTTGACAAAGAAAAAGTAGTGTGCTAATGTAATTTCGTTCGGTTTTCATAATAATAGTGATTGCAATGAACCCCACCTCGAACGCCTTCGGGATTCCGGAGAGACGAGAGGGGTTTTCTCACCAATGAGCCAAATCACGCTTCCCATGCCGCCGCGAGATGCGGTAAAAATACTCCTCCAGAAACTTCCGTCAAAACGGATGAAGGATGTTATTGAAAAGCGCTATGGCCTTAAAGGGGGAAGATCAAAGACGCTCGAAACAATAGGAAAGGAATATAAGATAACGCGGGAACGCGTCCGGCAAATCGAGGCAGACGCATTTCGCCACCTTACCCGCGAAGAAACGCTACGGGAGGTTTCTTCTGTTGTGGATGCGATCGCGGCTCACGTCGTTCTGCATGGTGGTATCATGGCCGAACGCCATCTTTTCGAGACCCTCGGTGACGGTAAGGAGCGTCCTCATCTTTTGTTTTTGCTTGAAGTCTGCAGCCGTTTTCGTCCGATTCCGGAATCCGAGGAGAGCCATCGCGCTTGGGCGGTTGACGAAAAGCGCGCCCAGGGCGCGGCGAAAGTCATGACCGGAGTGCGCGCTGAGCTTGAAAAGAAAGAAGCGCCAGTTTCCCAAAGTGCGCTTTATGAGATTGTTTCAAGGATTGGAAAAAAGGAATTCGGAGGCGATATAGGGGATCGGGTGATTGAGACATTTCTTGCGGCATCCAAGGTGATAAAGAAAAACCCGTATGGTGAATACGGTCTTTCCACGTGGGCCGCGATTAATCCCCGCGGAGTGCGGGACAAAGCGTATGTCGCGCTTGCGCGCGCGGGAAACCCCCTTCATTTTACCGAGGTCGCGCAGGCGATTACCGATGCGGGGTGGTCAGCGCGCAAGGCCCATCCGCAGACGGTTCATAATGAACTTATCAAGGACTCCCGTTTTGTTCTCGTTGGGCGCGGGTACTATGCGCTTCGCGAATGGGGGTATGAGCCGGGAGTTGTCCGGGATGTCATCGTGAGTGCTCTTCGCGAGTCAAATATTCCCCTTTCAAAAGATCGGATCGTGGAGCTCGTTTTAAAAAAGCGCATGGTAAAGCCGCCGACCATATTTTTGAATCTCCAGAACAGGAACATATTCAAACGTCTTGACGATGGGACGTATACGCTTGTGTAGCGGTCTGCCCCGTAAGCATCCCTTACGGGGTTTTTTGTCCACCCCATTAGAAACAATGTTTCTAATGGAGTTTGCGAATGAGTTTCGCCTTTTCTGCGAACCTTTTTCGCCGTATACTGGCATTAGGCGCATTATTTCTCTTCGGGTCTATCCCTTGTATGGAATTCATTGAAAGCGGATCGCAATTCTTCGAATTTATCGTCCCCTGGCTCATTTCGCTCTGGTGGCTTTATATTTTCGTAGGGCTCGTACTTCTTCTGCCGAATATGTGGCTTACGTATGTCCAGGAATGTTTTAAAAGATCCGTTAAGTGGACGCTTCTCGAAATTCGTATTCCTCGCGAGCACATAAAGCCCCCGCGCGCCATGGAGCAGGTGTTTATGACAATGCACGCAATCAGAAATTCCGCGTCTGACCTTCGGGAGAATTGGTGGGACGGCGAAGTGCCCTTGTGGTTTTCGTGCGAGGCGGTAAGTTTTGGCGGAGAAGTTCATTTATATATACGCACGCCGGAGGTTCGCAAAAATCATATTGAAGCGTCGTTCTATGCGAGTTACCCCGATATCGAAATTATAGAAGTAAAGGACTATATTGATCGCTTGCCGCCGACTTTTGATGAACTTACCAGAGCGGATTATAGAATGTTCGGGAATGAGCTCATTCTGAAAAACAAGGACGTGTACCCAATCATGACCTATGAGGATTTTGAAGTTGCGGTAAAGGAAAAAGAGGTTGATCCTGTTGCAGCACTTCTTGAAACCCTTCGTCGGATAAAACCCCAGGAGCATCTGTGGATGCAGATTCTTGTGCGGCCGAAAGTAGAGCAGGATATCGGATTCCGGAGCGAAGATCAGATCGGCGATTGGCATAAAGAAGGAGAGAAGGAAATTGAGCACATAAAAGAAATTACGGGAAAGAGGAAAATTATGAGTCCCACGCTCGGGGAGTTTATCATGATGGATCGTTCGCCCGGAGATGTTGAGATGATGAAAGCGATTGATCGCAATATCTCAAAGCCCGGGTTTAACGTTATCATTCGCTATCTCTATATTTCGCCGAAGGAAATGTTTGTGTCATCATTCGGCCGCAGATCGATTTTGATGGCGATGAATCAGTACGCGTCGGAGACGTTTAATAAGTTTGGGCACAACACCGCGGCCTGGACCCTCGCAAAGTTCTGGTACTGGCCGCACCTTTTTCCGAAGCGGCGCGCACGGGCAAAGTCAATCCGGATCTATGAGAACTACCGCAAGCGCGCGATGTATGCGGAGACCTTTGTCGGCGACTTTATGAATATGAAATTCTTTAATTTTGGATTTAAGCAAAAACGAAAGACCAAGGTTTCGTTAAACACCGAAGAGCTTGCGACGATTTTTCATCTCCCAACGGGCCAGGTGGTAACCGGCCATTTGTTGAAGCGCTCTGAGGCGAAAAAGGCGGGTCCGCCGGCAGAACTTCCGATTTTCGGTGAAGGCGGAAGCGATCTGCCGCTTGAAAGAGATGACAAGGACATATAATGGCCGTATGGCTCTGCGCAAACGAAAAAAGCGGATTCTTGTGTTCGGCGTATTTGACCGAATTCACGCCGGACACCGTTTCTTTTTGCGCGCGGCGCGCGGATTCGGCGGCGAACTCTTTGTTGCGGTTGCGCGGGACCGAAATGTGTTGCGCCTCAAAAAA
>CAZVQM010000099.1:0-3268 GCA_964629265.1 uncultured Candidatus Saccharibacteria bacterium
ACCTGATAGGTCGCCCCTCCAATCCGGCGGGAACGGACTTCAAGAAGTGGGCCTACGTTCCTCATCGCCGTGTCAAAAACAACAAGCGGATCTTGATTATACTTTTTCTCAATCAAATCAAAAGTTCGATAGACAACTTTCTGCGCGACCGACTTCTTCCCGCCCTTCATGACATAGTTAATAAACTTCGCGATTGCGACGTTTGAATACTTCGGATCCGGAAGAATATCCCGTTGAAATTTTCGTTTTCTTCGCATATCCACTTAAATCCTAAATCTTAATATCTAAATACTAAACAAATCACAATGAATCAAACCACAAATTATAAACACGTTTGGAACATTGGAATTTCGAATTTGGGATTTGTTTAGGATTTCGAATTTCGTGCTTAGGATTTTGGTCGCTTCGCCCCGTACTTTGACCGCTGCTGTTTTCTTCCTTCAACGCCAGTTGTATCAAGGATACCGCGGACAATGTGATACCGAACGCCGGGCAAGTCCTTTACGCGCCCCCCGCGGATCAAAACAACCGAGTGCTCTTGGAGTGCGTGTCCTTCGCCGGGAATATAGGCGGTCACCTCCATGCCGTTCGTCAAACGGACGCGGGCGACTTTCCGAAGCGCAGAATTTGGCTTTTTGGGGGTCATCGTCGTTACTTTGATGCACACGCCCCGCTTAAACGGAGACGCGTACGGCACCGGACGATTCTCCAAAACATTAAAACCCCTGCCCAAGGCAGGTGACTTCGACTTATACGCGCGGAATTTTCTTCCGTGCTTGATCAGCTGATTTATAGTCGGCATCGAAACATCATGAAATATGAAGCTCCACGGGTAAACCCATGGTCTTCTGGGGCGTGGACAAATACGATAATACCAATATACCGAGCGAAAGTCAAACCCCGCCACTACAATTTTGACTGGTTTTCTGCCGCCCCGATCACAAGGCCCCCGGACCCGCAATCACGCGAAACACAAACGAAACAACGGGAAGAAGCCATCCCGCGAGAACGAAAATAAAAATGAGAAGAATGAAAAATCCGTATCGCTCGAGAAGCGACTTCACGCCCTCCCACCGGTACGGCAAAACGGCAAAAAGAACTTTTGATCCGTCAAGTGGAGGAATGGGAATTAAATTAAATACGAACAAGAACAAATTCGCGACAGCGACGTATGACGCGATCACGACAAGGTTTGAAAAAAATACGCTTCCCTCTGCGGCGGAGGCAGAAAAACGGATAAGAAGCCCGGAGGCGACCGCAAGCAGAAGATTTGATCCAGGCCCCGCAAAGCCAACAATAGCCGGCCCCCAGTCCTGCGCCCGGAGATTATACGGATTATACGGCACGGGCTTTGCCCAGCCGAACAACGGCCCGCCCAAAAAAATCGAAATCGCAGGAAGAATGATTGAACCAAAGGGATCAACGTGTTTTATCGGATTTAACGTAAGGCGCCCCGCGTAGAGCGCGGTCCGGTCGCCCAAAAAAAGCGCGGCGTATCCGTGCGACACCTCGTGTATCACAACGGAAAAAACAAGAATCGCTATTTGAAATGTAAATACTATTGCGCTTTCCATTCTTCTATGCTATATTATCCGGGTCTAATACTGAAATTTTATGAAAGTGTGTGCAATCTGCGAAAAGGGTTCGACGAGCGCCGGAAAACGCGCATTCCTTCGGAGTCATTATAATCCGACAACGACCGTTCGGAAATACCCAAATCTTCAATGGGCCCGGAATGAATACGGAAAACGAATCAAGGCCTGCGTCAAATGCATCAAAAAAATACACAAAACATAACGCCTATGCGAATCACGGCAATCGAAATGAATGCGCTTCGGCGCGCACAAAACATCTTTCTTCCCGCATTCAAAGGCGAACCGCTTGAAAAAGCGGCTTTTTTCCAATTCCTTCCTTCTCCGATGCGGGCGGTGACAAAAAAATTCCTAAAAGAGGAATTCACGGGAGAGGACGGGGAAACAAAACTCTTATGGACGCCGCGCGGGAAAAATACCCGGATTGCGTTTTTCGGACTCGGAGAGCGAAAGGCGTGGAACACGCGAAAAGCGCTTCTCATCCCTCGCCGAATGGTTCAATTCGCAAAACGGGAAAAAATAAAAGAGTTCGCACTGCCGCTTAGTGACGTCTTTGGAACGGAAGAAAACCACGCGGCTCGCGTCGCGACAAACGCGATTCTCGCGGACTACGACTTCAACCGCTATAAAGAAACGCCGAAGGACGGATGGCCGAAAGTAAAAAATATAACGCTTGCCGTTGAAAAAAAACTCATCCGCGACGTAGAGCAAAAAATCACCGAAGGAATAATTATCGGAGAGGAAACAAATCGCGCACGGGATCTTGCAAACACCCCGGGTGGCGACATGACGCCAAAGCTCCTTGCCGCAGAGGCAAAGCGCGCAGGAAAAGAATGGAACATTCCCGTAACGATTTTTGACGAGAAAAAAATGAAAGCGCTTGGTATGGGTGGAATTCTCGGCGTTGCGCAAGGTTCAACAGAGCCGCCGCGATTCATTATTATGGAGTACAAAGGCGGACACAAAGATCAAAAACCGCTTGTGCTTGTCGGAAAAGGAGTGACATTTGATACGGGCGGCCTCAACATCAAGCCCGACCAGTATATATATGAAATGCATATGGATATGTCCGGGGGTGCTGCGGTAATCCACGGCGTTGCCGCAATCGCGCGCCTCAAGCTTCCGATTAATGCAGTAGGAATAGTTCCTGCTGTTGAAAACATGCCGTCCGGATCAAGCTATCGGCCGGGAGACCTTTTAAAAACCATGTCCGGAAAAACAATCGAGGTCCTAAACACCGACGCCGAAGGCCGCGTCATTTTATCGGACGCGTTATGGTACGGATGGAAGTATTTCAAGCCCGGACTTATGGTTGATTTTGCGACCTTGACCGGTGCGGCGCACGTTGCCGTCGGAAATTTTATGTCCGCGGTATTTACAAAAAAGAAAGAAACCGAGGATCTTTTACGGGACGTCGGATCAAAATCCGGGGACTATGTCTGGCCGTTTCCGTTGTGGGACGAATACCTCGCGGATATCAAGGGAACGTTCGGCGACCTTTCAAACATCGCCAAAAGCGACCGCTATGGTGGCGCAATCCACGGAGCAAAATTCTTGGAGCAGTTCACCGGAGAAGCCGACTGGGCTCACATTGATATCGCCCCGAAAATGACAACCATTGACTCGGAATTTCTCTCAAAAGGAGCATCGGGCGTCGGCGTTCGATTTATCGTGGA
>CAZVQM010000100.1:0-3204 GCA_964629265.1 uncultured Candidatus Saccharibacteria bacterium
CATAGGGGTTTTCCTTGAGGATTTTTTCGTAGTCCTTTCCAACGACAATGGAAACAACCCCCGGCATTGTCTCTCGGATAATTTTGATCACCTGCTCTTCGTATTGGATTTTTGTCATTATGGTTTTTTGATGTGACGAATTACAGCTTTTATGATACTATAACGGAGAAAAAATTGGAACGCACGCCCTCGTAGTTCAACCCCGACGCTCCGTAGGAGCGGACAGAACAGTCCCGTCCTAAGGGATAGATCGAGGCACGCCCCTACACCAATCCCCCTGTAGCTCAACGGATAGAGCAATCCCGTCCTAAGGGAGAGATGGGAGTTCGATTCTTCCCGGGGGGGATTGGTGTAGGGGTAAAATTCCTGCCGAGGGCAAATCGGATTTTTAAAGGTCGTATTACGAACGAGGTAATCTTCGATTTATGGTGCAGTATTGGCAAAATTCTTTCGGCTACTGGGCAATGCCGTTTGGCGCGGGTTGGCTCCTTCCGCTTGGTGTTCTCATATTTTCTCTTGCTATTGTCTGGTCAGCGGTATGGAAAGGCATCGCGTTGTGGAAAGCGGCCCGGAGCGGAGAAAAAGTATGGTTTGTCATTCTTCTTTTCGTGAATACGCTCGGCATCCTTGAGATTCTCTATATTTACGTCTTTTCGAAAAAATCAAAGTCGGTCTAACCCGGCTCGCGGGCCTATGGTATAGAGGTAACACGGCTCCATGGCATGGAGCAGTCCCGGGTTCGATTCCCGGTAGGTCCATTCATTTCCAAAAGCCCCCGCGCGGGGGCTTTTGGAAATGAAGAAATTACGATTCTATTGCGGGGTGATTTTTATTTTATCGTCTACGATCTCGAGTTTTGCCGCAGGACTCAGGCGGTAGTTGTCTTTTGCGTTTCCGTTCTCGTCCATGCCGAATGATGCGTCATAGACCGGCGTACCGCCAATGATCGTTACGAGGTTTTGTCGGACTTGGAAGCTCGTTACGTTCGAGCGGGTTTCCACGCGCAGGACCGGCATAAAAATGTATTTTCCGTCGGTTGCGGTGTGAAGCGATTTTTCCGAAAGAATGTCAATCTCGACGCTTGAGTTTTCACCCTTTACGATTTGAAGACGCGCCGGAATCTTAAGCTCTCCCGAAGGAAGTTTGGCCTCTTCGGGCGAGGCCGATCCTTTTTTAATGATTATGACTTTTCCGACCACCATGCGGAGCTGATTGTACGTTCCCGGATCAAGATAAAATTCCGAAAGGAATTCCATTGTCCCGCTTTTGTAGATTTTTACGAGGTCGTATACTTTTGGTCCTGTCATAACCGTCACCCACCCCTTTGCCGGATTCTGAACCTGGATTTCGTTTACCGTAAAAAGAATTGAGTTGATCTGATCGATCGAAACAAATTCGTCTTTGAGCGCGAATATCACGCGGCCCTGGCTTTTTGATGCGGTGGGGCTTCCGCGCTCGGACGGCGTTTGTGTTGATCCCTTTGGAGATTTTACCGATCCTGTTTTTGCGGCGGATTCTTCTTTTGCGTCGCCATTCGCGGTTGGCGCAAAGCCGGCGCCGTTTTCCTGTTTTTGGGCGCCTGTGTCCGATTTTTCAATATCCTGATTTGTTGAATATAACAGGAGTCCGACCGCGAGAAGAACGATGATGCCGGCTATACCGATGAGGTAATATTTTTTCATGAGGCCCATAATTATTGGTTTTTATGCGTAAGCCCGGTAAGAGCCCAGGGTTATCGTTATTATCTCATATTCGGCTGTCCCGTCAACAAAGAGAAATGTACCGTAATTAAATTTTGAAAAAATGCCCTCGAGCATGGCTCGCGGGCAAGCGGTTCTATTGCTTCCATATGGTCCAAAGCGCCCTTCGCGCCTCGGCCGCTCTGTGACGGTGGTTGTTCAATTCGTTTTCTGTACGCTCCAGCTCGCTTTCGAAAATTGGAGTACGAATCTGCGGGGACGGCATTTCGATAACCCCAGGTCTTCCAGCAAGTCGGGCGACTTTGGCGAGAATTTGTCTGCAGTGGTGTGCGAGTTTTACTGGACTCGTGAGAGCATCGTCGCACTCCCGACATCCAGGGCAATTGCATACACATCCCCATGCTTGCGAGAAGGGAAGCCAATATTCTCGCGCTGTTAAATACTCTTTTATATTCAGGTCTTTGATTTCGATGATGGTGACGGTTTTCCAGTATTCGCACGGCATTGGTTCCTCCTTGTTGTGACATAGAAAGTCCTGTATTAAAAATAACATAGAGATATTTTTTGTCAAATTCAAAAAAACCCGCCGCGTGGGGCGCGAAGTGTTTTTGCTGCCCGTTATTCGCACTTGCTAAAACGGCTGGGAAATGACTCGTTCGGGTCCTCGATTCTGCCAGCGTTTGATAAAGTCGGTGATGCGGGCAATGTGGGCGTCCGTGAGATTATTCTCTTCAAGATTGAACGTATCGAGCCGGGTCCATGCGGCAAGCGCGATGTCCGCGTTGTTTTGTGAGCGCGCGGTTATGATAACCCTCGCGCCCTGAAACTCTTTTAATTTTATCTTTATTGCTTCCGGAATTGTCGGCTTGTAAGAAATCCATATTTCGCCGTGCTCCAGATTGTGGATAAGGGCTTCATCAGGCAGTTCTTCATCGTAAAAACCCAGCCGAGCCGGGTTTGCGCGGTGCCAGCCGGATGTGGGCGGGTTTGAATTATACTCCGGGTGCGCGGCACCTTCCTGAATATGCGTCTGCCCCTGGTTTTGATATCCAACGCTTGCATCGGGAACCGAAGGCGAAGTGCCGCGTATTGCCCACCAGACCACTATACTCGTGAGGGCCGCAAGAATCGCGGCAAAAAGCGCGCGCGTCAGCGCTTTTTTTCGTTTGGCGCGCCGCACTGCGGCTTCTCGCAAATCCGATTTTGATGCCTCGTGATTCATGTAAATGTGTGTGTTCGATTTTTTATGGCGCGCTCGACGATTTTCTCTGCAGCTTTGCGTGCGCTCACTCGTGGATTTTCTCGCATGCATAGGGCGTTGTCAAGAACGGTTTCTGTTGATCGGGAAATTTTTTCCTCGACCACGCGAAACATATTTTTTGCGCCGATACCCTTCGATTCCGCCCATGACGAGATAACGCCTCCTGCGTTTGCGACAAAATCCGGTATGATGAGAATTCCCTTTTTCGAGAGTTCATCCTCGATCGCTTCGGACATCGGGATA
>CAZVQM010000101.1:0-3112 GCA_964629265.1 uncultured Candidatus Saccharibacteria bacterium
TATCATATATGCGAAACTCTGCAAATAGATAATTATGACTGATAAAAACCATCTGGACAAAAGGATCTTTGAACTTCATGCAAAGATCTGCAAAACCCTGTCCCATCCCAAGAGACTGGAGATCATTGACTTGCTTCGTGATGAAAAGGAAATGGGCGTTTCTGAATTAGCTGAAAAACTTGGCATTACGAAAGCCAATCTTTCCCAACACTTGAGTTTGATGCGCCAACAAAATATCGTTAAAACTCGACGGGATGGTGTCGCGATTCTGTATTCCCTCGCCAATCCAAAGATTCTCGTGGCTTATAACGCTTTAAGAAAAGCTCTCAAGGAACAACTGGAGACTGACGGCAAACTATTAGAACAATTTTAACAATATGCAAACAATCACCATTATCATCAACGAGCTTCCCTACAAAAACGATAAGGCGTGGAACGCACTACGGCTTGCCGATGAATTATTAAACCAAGATGCAAGAGTTAAAATTTTTCTCTTGGAAGATGGCGTGGATGTTGGCAAGGAAAATCAAGATGCGAAAGGAAAGGAATATAATTTGGAAGAGCTGACGAAAAAGTTGCTCGCAAAAAATGTTTCTTTTGTCGCCTGTTCCACCTGTCTCAAAGTTTGCGGCATAAGCCACGAAAAATTGATTGATAAAATTGTTGAGGGGCACATGAGTGATTTGGCAAACTTAGTTAAGGAAAGCGATAAAGTTTTAACATTTTAAAAAAAATTATGGAATTCGATTACACCACAACCACAACAAAAACTTTTGACGAAGCGATTTTAAGCGTGCAAGACGAAATTGCCAAAGCTGGTATGCGGGTTTTGTATGTTCATGATGTGCAGAAAACTTTAGCCGAGAAAGGTTTTGAAAGAGAGTCATTTAAGATCGTTGAATTTTGCAACGCAAAGTTTGCCAACGAGTTTTTGAATATTGATATCAAGATCGGTCTTTGCTTACCGTGTAAGATAAACGTGTATACGAAAGACGGGCAGACGGTTATTTCTGGCATGCGCCCGATTGTTTTGCCGCAATTTTTTCCACAAGCCGATTTAGGAGAGCGACCAAAAGAAATTGATAAAATCATTCAAACCATTATCAATAACTCAAAATAACCTATGAAAAATAAACCATTACTCATCAGTATACTCGCGATAACGGTAGCAATTGTCGGAGGTATTTTTGTATCAAACAATGGCACTGCTTTAGGTCAGACATTTTCAACCAGCATTAAGGGATTGCCGTCCGCCGAGAAAACAGAGGTAATAGAACTCAAGGATGGAGACACATTTAACCTTACCGCGAGCTTTGTTAAGAAAAAAATCGGCAACACAGAAGTGCGAATGCTCGCCTACAATGGTTCTATTCCGGGACCGACTTTGAAGATCGCACAAGGAGCCACGGTAACCGTTAATTTCAAAAACGACACGGACGTGGAGAATACCATTCATTCCCACGGTGTGCGCATGAAAAATGCCTTTGACGGCGTTCCTGATGTGACGCAAAAGGCCGTTCAACCCGGCGACTCGTTTACCTATACGCTCACATTCCCCGACGCGGGCGTGTATTGGTATCACCCGCATATGCGCGATGACTACGCCATCGAGCTTGGCCTCTATGGAAACTTTGTGGTAACGCCGGAAAGTCCGACCTACTGGAACAAGGTTGACCGCGAAGTAGCTATTTTTCTGGACGATATTTTAATCGAGAACGGCAAAATCGCCCCGTTCTACAAAGACGGCTCGGATCGCGCGCTCATGGGACGTTTTGGGAATGTCATGCTCGTAAACGGCGAGACCGATTACACCCTCTCAGTCAAGAAAGGCGAAGTGATTCGTTTTTACTTCACTAACAGCGCGAGTGTCCGGCCGTTTAACCTTGCCATCGAGGGAGCAAAGATGAAGCTCGTCGGTGGAGACAATGGCGCGTATGAGCGCGAGGAATGGAAAGATGCGGTACTCATCACTCCTTCCGAACGCGCAGTCATCGAGGCTCGCTTTGATGCGCCGGGCGAATACGAAATTCAAAACAAGACCCCTCTCGGAACGACACGTCTTGGAAGAATTATTGTTTCGGAGGAGTCTGTTGCTTCCACGAATGCGGATATATTCCAAAAACTCCGTGATAATGTCGAAGCTATAAAAATCATCGATCCGTTTCGTCCTTTTTTCACCAAAGCAACTGACAAGCGCATAAAACTCTCGCTTGATATGATGGGTGGTGGTACAGGCATGATGAACAATGGTAGTCACGGAATGCCGTCCGGTATGGGCGGAGGCCGGATGATGGGAGGTGTACCTGAAGGCGGCATTGAATGGGATGACTCGGATAATGCAGGCATGAACGCGATGTCCAACACGGACATGGTAACGTGGAAGATTATCGATCAGGATTCTGGCAATGCAAACATGGACATTGACTGGAAGTTTAAGGTGGGAGACAAAGTGAAAATCCGCATTACCAATGACGGCAACTCCGTACATCCCATGCAACACCCGATTCACTTCCACGGCCAGCGATTCTTGGTGCTGAATAAAAATGGCGTACCCCAAACCAATCTGGTATGGAAAGATACGGTCAATGTACCAGCCGGCGAATATCTGGATATTCTGGTCGATATATCAAACCCCGGTGTATGGGTAGCGCACTGCCACATTCTTGAGCACATCGAAGCCGGTATGGTGTTTCCGTTTACGGTCGAAGAATAATGTTATTAACTAAAAAAACAATTCTATGATGAACTTTGGATATGGAGCTATGGGCGGATTCGGTTGGATATTTATGATTGTCTTTTGGGGTCTCGTCATCTGGGCGATTGTCGCCTTAGTACGAGGCAATTTTGGAAATGGTCATGGGTGCGGACACGATCATGGCGATGACGCGCACGGAAAAGGTAAGCCTCCGCTTGATATCTTGAAAGAACGCTACGCCAAAGGCGAGATTGATAAAAAGGAATTTGATGAGAGAAAAAAAGATTTATAATATGAAAAGGATACTTTTAGTCTCATCGTTCTTGGCAATTATTTTCGGCACCGTACTGATCGGTGGCGGAATATGGGGTCTTACATTCACTTACAAAAATGTCGCCAGGGAAAATATCACGACAC
>CAZVQM010000102.1:0-3094 GCA_964629265.1 uncultured Candidatus Saccharibacteria bacterium
CAAAGACGCAACAGCAATAATGAACACTTTGAATATCGTAAGGCCGAAAAGTACCAACGCGCCCCACCGAACAGCGGGAATCCGGAACATCATTCCTATCACCATGAGAATAATCGCATAGAGCGCCCAGAAAACGGATATCGCGGCGTTGCGCTGATTCGTAAGCGAGCGATACTTGGCGTTAAAATTCGCATACGGGTCGTTATAGATTGTCCCCAAACCCCTATATTGATTTTGTTGATAGTAGTCGATGTATCCGGAAGAGGTTTCGCCCTGGACAGGAACATTTTTCCTTCGTTCGCGCTCGATCTCTTCGCGCGCGCGCGAGAGCTCGACGTCGAAAAACGTAAATATCTCTAAGGTTACAACGATGAGTACGAGTATATTCGCCGCTGACCAGAGAAACGGTCCTGTCCCGCGCTCGCGCACTTCGAGCTCCCCGCGTTTCAGATTCACAAGATATCCCATACACGCGGAGGAGAGTATGACCATGGCGTAGGTGAAAAATCTCTTGTTGAATATCGGGAGAAACGCTTCATACGACACCGAACTGTCATAGGTGACGACGCGGATCGCGGAAAGGAGGAAAACCCCCAAAGCGAATATTCGCATCCCAGCGTTTTTCATGACAAGTCCGAGGACAAACAGAATCGCGGCCTCAACCGCCCATGCGATCGTAATCACGTTTTGCTTGAGCTCCAAAGGGACCGCGATCGTCAGAAACACGACCGCGATTGCTCCGAGCATTAGCACCATGTTTTTATCCTCCGCGTGGATCTGTGAAGCCGCGTATCCGAGGAGAATGTATACTCCGCCGAGAAGCGCCGCAATAAACCCGAGCCATCCGTAATATTCCGGACGCAAAAGAAAATAGCACCACCCGAAAAACCACGCGGCGTTTATCGTAAGGACGAAAAGATCCGCGCGCGACGACATCTTTCGCGTAATAACGTTCGCGGCAAATCCCGAGAAAAGGAAAATAAAGTAAAAAACAGTCAATACGAAAAGCGCGATCCAGAGCTTTTCCGGCTCATAATACGCGCCGTACCACGACGCGAAATTGATTACCGTCGCGGTAAATCCGAGAAGCGTAAGCTCGTGCCATTTCTTGAAAAATGCGACCGCGAGAATTCCGACGTTGAGAATTATGAGATAGCCGAAAAATCCGAAATCATTCGCGACACCGCTTGACGCAAGATACGGCGTCAAAAACCCGCCGAAAACCGCAAGAAACGCAAGCGCGAGCGCATCCGCCCACAAAGCAAGTATCACGCCAAACGCCGTTACCGCAATCATGAAAGAAAACGCGGCGGTCTGGCCGATCAAATTGTAATAATGAAACGCGCTGTAAATTGAGAGATAAAAAAGCGCGAGCCCGCCTCCAGACAAAAGGTATGAATATTTCGCAAGACGCGAACGAAACACCTCGCCCAAAACAACAAACAAAAGCCCGCCGGCAATTCCGAGGATGACGCGTCCTGCGGGACCAATTAAATTCGATTCAAACGCGTATTTGAGAAAAAAACTCGCTCCGAGAATAATCGAAATCACGCCTACAACGCCCAAAAGCCACCGCCCGATATAGGACTCTACGTTCTTTTTCTCCGCTGGTACGCCTGCCACCGGCACGGCGCTCGGTGACTCCTTTGACGAGAGGGAAAATGGGGAAAAACTAATTGCGTCCTTTGGCGCGTCTTGATGCGTGCTCGGGGTACTCGCCGGAGCTATGCCGAGCCGCTTTTCAATTGCGGCTATCCTTCGCTCAATGTCGCTTATCCGTGAGGACTCATCCATAAGAAAATACTGTCATAAACGTGGGAAAAATGCACTGTATCGAAAGTACATATACCGTAGCAAAAAACCCACAAAATGGATATAGCGCATATTCACCCAGCACCATTTTTCAGAATCTGAAAAATGGTGCTGGGTTTACGTTCCGTCATATTTCCCGTATACTCAAAGGAATACGTTCTTTCATTCGGAGGCGATATGAGGATAAGGATTACGGCAATTCTTTGCGGCTTTCTCCTTGTTCTCGGGGCTTGCGCTCCTCGGCTCATCCCCCGCGCTGACACAAAGGCTCCCGAAGGATTTAAGGTTTGCAGTGAATCGCCATTCCAAACCGCAAAACGGTTCATACAAGGCGTCATGGACATGAGCATCCTTGCTCTTCGCGCGCTCGTCCCCGACGGAGTATCGATTCTCGCGATATTCGGGGGCGGCGACAAAGAAAAAGGGAAAAAGATTTCGGAAGAACTCTACCACCATCCGGCAAAACTAAAAGGGAAGGAAGTCGGCAGCGTTTTTGAGGTCAAGTCAGCCGACCCGGATGGAAGCGGCACCTATAGAATCCTTATTGAGCGCTATTCAGAGATCACTGGAAAAAACGAGAACGGAACGGAAGTCACGACCGAGGAACTCCAACAAAGACAATTTCTTGCCTCATTCGACCCGAAAGGAAATTGCCTTACGAATGTCCGCGCGATCGACAGCGAATGGCTGCCCAAAAACCAATAAACCCGACTCGCGTCGGGATTTTTCTTGTCAAAAATTGTGCTGCCCCGACCGAGAAGATCCCGATCAGGGCAGGTAGGTTGTTCACTACTCGAACGGAGTTCCCCTACTCCTTGAGCGTGAGAGGCGGCTTCACGGACGCGTGAGCCGCCGGGGGAAGGACGTTGCCGTCCCACGGGATGGTAACGACGTCGGCCGCCACACCCAGATAGGTGGCCCCGACGTTCAGCCCACACATGATCGGGCCGGTGACCAGAACGCCGACCACTCCTCTCACTGGGTTCGACCACTTGGACCCCTCGTCCACCCACGCCTTCGGGCAGTTGAACCACCCGAACGCGGCATTGGACAAGGTGTTCACCGCCTTGGTGCCGGGATCCGCGGCGGCCTCGAACGGGACAGCGGCGGGAGCGAGCACTGCGACTGCGAGCAACGCGACCAACAGCTTGGGCATGATGGGCCCTCCTTTAGAAACAAACTACCTGAAACCGAAAAAAATAAAAGCCGAGAAATCCACAGGGTGGAAAACCGCTGATTGACAATAAAATATGTCCATGATTAGGTAAATCCAGAACCTCAA
>CAZVQM010000103.1:0-3073 GCA_964629265.1 uncultured Candidatus Saccharibacteria bacterium
GCGTTATACGTATCGTCAATAAGAAGCGAATCCTTAATCCCTTGGAGAATACAGAGACGCCCTGGCAACGGCTCATACTCCCGGAGCGCTCCGAGAACTTCATCAATGCCCATCCGCATGAGAATGCCAACTGCCACAGCCGCTCCTGCCGAGTAGAGCTGCGGTATTCCCGCGGTGTTGGGAAGAAAAGCGGGCGTGGCTTTTCCTTTGAATTGAATTTTAAACGAAATCCCGTCGGGCACCTCTCCGAAGACGTCATCCTTCTTCATTCGAAGCTCTGAATTCATGATGCGGATGTCTGCGTCAAGCGCTTTGCCGTAGGAAACACTTCGAAATTTTGCATGCCTGCGCATTTCAAATACCGCGTCGTCATCGCGGGCGAGCACCGCGTATCCGTCTTTTGGAATTGCCTTCACGAGCTTCGCTTTTTCGTCTGCGAGCGCAAATGGATCGCGGAAAAATTCAACATGCACTGGGATATTCCCGATTCGCGTCACAACCGCGATATGCGGCCGCGCGATAGACACCAAAACATCCATGTCACCCGGCCGATCAATTCCGTATTCCAAAATAAGCACCTCGGGATATTCAGTCCGAAATCCGTAGGCGCGAAAAAATGCGAGACAAAGCGCGACAATCCAGCCGAAGAGATTTTTCCCGGGATGCCGAATACCGAGAATCGTAAGCGGCAAACCGATTTCATTGTTGTAGTTTTTCTCGGGCGTGCGGATCCGAAAGCGCTTTCTCAAAACCACTGCGATCGCCTCACGCGTCGATGTTTTCCCAACCGAGCCCGTAATGCCAATTATAACCGGGTCGTAGCGGCGTATCACGCGACAGGCAAAAACCGCAAGAATTTTTCCGATGATTGACTTTAACATCCTAACGTGATTATATCACTTCAGGACCACGAGGAAGAGGGTACAAGACAATGCCAATACCCGATGAAGTATTGTTGACACAGCCATGGCTTTCACACATCCTTCCTTTCTTATATGTCGGCAATCATCAAGCGGCTCTTGATTTTGATCTGCTAAGAAATCGCCGCATCAAGCGGATGATAACTCTCATGCAAACCGACGACGCATCGATCGATGCGGTCTGCCGCCAACTCGGCATTTCCCGCAAGCAGTTTTTAATCCCGGATGGCTGGTTCGAGGATCGTGAAGGAATCGTTTGTTCTCTTCTTCACTGGATCCATGAAGGACGACAAGCAAAAGAAGCAGTTCTCGTTCATTGTGTAGCGAGCATCTCACGATCGCCGGCGCTCATACTTGCATACTGCGTATGGAGTGGTATGCCTATTGAAGAGGCGATGCGACTCATTGGTATCCACGAACCAGCGGCTCCCGTTCCGCGGACTCTTGAATCTTTTCTCAAATGCATTGACTGCAAACTCCCGCCGGGCTATCGTGAGTGGTTTCACTACCGCCGCTTCGGTTATTAACTTCCCAGTCCAAGCTTTCGCTTGGGCTATTATTTCGCTTTCTCCTAAGTAACTCGTTCATGCTCCAGCGAGCTATGACTGCTCGAGAATATGATTTGAAACAATCAGGAGGCGCGGCAGCATGGTGTCCCGCCGAGCGGGACTGCCGCGCCGGATGCTTAGTGAGTTCCGCGCTGGCGGAACGAACGTGTTTCAAATCATATACGAAGAGCAACAGCGCGAGTCACTTCTCATCCGGCGGTATCTCATAATAATTCAGCATATACTCCGCCAAGTCGTAGAACGCCGGAGTAAGCGTATTTGCGGCAAAACGATTCCCCTTCGGCTCATTTAACTGAATATAAATGAGGAACTTCGGCTCGAACGCAGGCGCGTAGCCAATGAGGGTGTGGATTGACTCATCCGAATACCCCTTGCCGTCGCGCCGCGGAACTTGCGCAGTGCCGGTTTTTCCCGCGATGAAATATCCCTTTACGCTCGCGCGCTTTTCAAAACCGTTTCTCACTACAGACACAAGCATTTTCGTAAGTGTCTGCGATGTTTCCGGAGATATCACACTCCGACGCACTTGGGGCTCATTTCTCATAGTAATATTCCCCGCCTCGTCCCTGACTTCCTCGACAAGGTAGGGCCGCATGAGCTTCCCATTATTTGCGATAGCGCTAACCGCCATCGCCATCTGGAGGGGTGTCACCGCAATTCCCTGGCCGAATGACGCGGTCGCATATTCAACATCATATCCTTTTTCGATATTCGTGAGATTCCCCGAAAGCTCTCCGGGAAGGTCAATTCCCGACTTTTCCCCAAACCCGAAATTCTTGAAGTATTCTATTTGCTTCTCACGGCCGAGGAGCCGCGCAACGTAGACCGCGCCGGTATTCAATGATTTTTCAAGAACCTGCGACATTGTCTGAACTCCGCGGGCCTTACCGTCGAAATTTTTGATTTCCCGGTCAAGAATTTTTACAACGCCGTAATCGGTGTACGTTGTCTCTGGCGTAACTTTTTTTTCCTCAATCCCGGCTGCCATGGTAACCGTCTTCATGACGGATCCGAGCTCAAAAATCGATTCCACCGCGGGATTCTGGAAAACCGCGAGATCTTTTTCTTTGTTGAATTCATTCGGATTGTATGCTGGCAGGGCATCCATCGCAAGAATCTTTCCCGTCGAGGGCTCAATCACTATGATAATCCCCGAAGGCGCGCTCCATTTTTCTTTTGATTTTTCAAGAACCTCGCGGGCCTTCACCTGGATATTGTAATCAACCGTCAAAACAATATCAGAGCCCGCTTTCCCTGACCTCGTAATCTTCCTTCCCAAGGCAAGGAGAAATCCTTTTGCATCCTGAACTCCCGTGAAAAATCCTTCTTCGCCGAACAGACGCGCATCATACGCCCGCTCAAGCCCGTACTTCCCTTCGTCTCGATCTTCGCCTCCCGCGACAAAACCAATGAACCGGGAGCCGAGAGAATCATGGGGATACACCCGCTTCACGTCATCCTCAAAAAACACGCCGTCAAGTTTTTCAATCTTCTCCTCCGCTTCCTCGGACGGCGAAAGTTTTTTTGCGAGAATCTCATACGGGTCATCTTTTTTTCCGATGCGCGCGAGAATTTCCTCGCTCG
>CAZVQM010000104.1:0-3052 GCA_964629265.1 uncultured Candidatus Saccharibacteria bacterium
TACAATCGAAGCCGCGAGTACCGCAATTTCGGAAAATCCGGAACGCGCGATGAACACGTACAATCAATAAAAACCACAAATCACAAACAAATTACAAATTCCAATACCCAAATTCAAAACGGTTTTGAACATTTGAATTTTGGTCATTGAGATTTGTTTGGAATTTGATGTTTGGTGCTTGGAATTTAATCACCAGCATGATAGCATAAAAACTTAATATGGTAGCTCCTGCGCTTCCTGAAATTGCCGAACTCTTGATTGTTTCCGTTACCCCCCAAAATCTCGAGCGGGGTGAATTGTGGTTTTCGGAAAACGCCCTCTCCATAAAAAAGGCAGTAAAAACACACGCGTGGTGGAGAGAAAATGCATTCTTTATAGAAACCGACCTTGTGTTGTCCCCGATTCTTTTTGTGCGGCGCCTCGCGGACTTCGGGTATGAGCGCGGAGGCAATGTCACTGGAAAAGGGGTTTTTGCGGTACGCGGGGGATTCATCGAACTCTGGCCAATAAACACCAAAAAGCCCTATATCATCGAATTTCACGGAAACGCCGTCTCTTTGATATTCGAACGGCCCGACCGCGAGGAAAAAACAAAACCTCGGCGCGTAACGTCACGAAAAATCGAGTCACTTCCCGAAGGGTCGTATGTCGTGCACGTAGACCATGGAGTTGGGATCTTCCGAGGTGATACCTCGGAAGATAAAATTCAAAATTCGAATATCGAAATTCGAAACAAATTCGAAATTAAAAATTCGAATATTCAAAACGTTTCGGATTTCGGATTTCGTGCTTCGGATTTTTTCGTTGTGGAGTATGCTCCTCCCGCGCCCGGCCGCGCGCCCGATCGCCTGTTTGTTCCTATAGGTGAAAAAGACCGTCTAACGCCCTACGTGGGATTTGAAACCCCGCGGGTGCACCGCCTCGGAGGATCGTTTTGGCAAACGACAAAACGAAAAATAAAGGAAGATGCAGAAAAATTCGCACGCGAACTCCTAGAAATCTATGCGAAACGAAATATCGCCGAACGCCCGGCGTACGAAGGCGATCGGGCGCTTGAAGAAGAAATCCGCGAAGCGTTCCCATTCGATGAAACCGAAGACCAATTGAAGGCGGAGGCCGACATTGCGCGCGATCTTTCGCGAACAAAGCCCATGGATAGGATTTTGGTGGGCGATGTGGGTTTTGGAAAAACAGAAATTGCGCTTCGCGCCGCGCTTCGCGCGATTGCATCAGGCCGCCAAGTAGCGCTCCTTGCGCCAACCACGATTCTTGCCATGCAGCACGCGCGCACATTCGAAGAGCGGCTCAGTCGGACCGCAATCGAGACGCGGCTTTTGGCGCGCGTTGTTCCGGAGCGCGAGCAGAAAAAAATTCTTGACGGGATACAGAAAGGAACAATCGATTGCGTCATTGGAACGCACCGCATGCTCTCAAAAGACATTTCTTTCAAAAATCTCGGCCTCGTAATTATCGACGAAGAACAGCGCTTTGGCGTAAAACACAAGGAACACTTTAAGGAGTTTCGTGCGGATCTCGACGTCTTATCCCTCTCGGCAACCCCGATCCCCCGGACGCTCTCGCTTGCGCTCGCGCGATTGCGCGATATGTCGGTTTTAGAAACCCCACCCCCAGAGCGAAAACCCATACACACGTTTGTGCTCCCGTATTCTGAAAAAATGATCAAAGAGGCAATTCTGGCAGAACTCTCGCGCAATGGACAGGTATATTTTCTTCACAACAGAATCGAGACAATCGGCCACGCGCGGGAAAAATTGGAAGTTCTCCTTGCGAAAGCGGGGGCGCGGCGCGCCCCGAAAATCGGCATTATCCACGGCCGCATGGATGAGCGCGAACTTATTCGCGCGATGGACGGATTTCGCAAAAAAGAAATCAACATTCTCCTTGCAACTACTATTATAGAAAACGGCCTTGATATATCTTCGGCTAATACCCTTATCGTCGACGACGCAACGCGCCTTGGCCTCGCACAGGCACACCAGCTTCGCGGAAGAATCGGACGCGGCAAAGACGAAGCGTTTGCCTATTTTTTGTATGCGCCGAAACACCTGACGGAAAAATCACTCGAACGTTTGGAAGCGCTTAAAGAATACGCGGAGCTTGGCGCGGGTTACGCGATCGCGCTCCGCGATCTTGAAATCCGCGGCGCAGGAAATATTTTGGGGAAAGAACAAGCAGGCGCAATAAATAAAGTTGGGCTTAACTTATATTGTCAGATGTTGTCAGAGGCGGTTGAAGAACTCAAGGGAAATCAGCAATAGAAAAAGAAAAACCGCTGGGTGAATCAGCGGATGCTATAGAAACAATAATCTCTCCATGGGTTTGCTGAGTTCTCTCTGATATGCTGAAATAGTCACTACGGCTTTAGCCTCGGAAGTGTCCCCGTAAGCTCTCCTAATTCGTTCGATAAGATCTAATGTGTCGCAATGGATGCAATAGGCAGTTCCATTCTTCTTGATGTGTATCATATCAAAATGAACCAACGGGTAAAGCTTTTTGCCGCACATATAGCAAACAAACTTCTTCATGCATCTTACCTCAACCATCCAAGTAGCCCATCCCATTGACAAGCCAGAAATAAGTCCTAGCAGCGACATAGACCAATGGTTACTAAAGGATATGAATAGTCCAAAAGTCCCCATAGAAGCTACGAAAGCCGAGATTATTCCGATCAAAAGTCCTTTTTTGCCAACACGGTAACCTTTGCTAACCCGATCTTTCTTCATAGAGGTCCTCCTTTGTACTAAAACAAAAATAGCACATATTGTGTTGTTGTGTCAAGAAAATTTGCAAAAACTCGGTATTTCTTCTACCGTCGAGATACCTATGACAAATGACCTAAAATTCCTCCACGCACTTGCTTCTATCCCCTCAGTTACCGGAAAAACGCTTCGGGTTCTTGCTACGTATTTCCCGTCGTTTGAAGACGCGTGGCACGCAGACGAAGGAATGTTGAGAAGCGCAGAGCTTGATGAGAAAGCAATAACCGCAATCTCGTGGAAGCGGCCTTCACTTGACCCGGATCGCGAAATGG
>CAZVQM010000105.1:0-2972 GCA_964629265.1 uncultured Candidatus Saccharibacteria bacterium
ATAAAGCGTTCGTTGAAAAGATTTTTCCGAGTCCCAAGGCGCTTGCGTTTATTTCTGGGGCGAGCGGAATTTTTACGTTTGCCCTTTTCCCCTGGTTTTTGACTGGCGGTCCCTCTGACGCGGTCTTCGCATCAATATTTTCCGGCGCGATTACCGTTGTAGCGCTTGTTTTTTTCTTTACCGCAGTCGGGCGGGATGAGATTTCGCGCGTTGTGCCCGCGACCGGCTCCCTCACGCCGATTTCCACGTTTCTCTTGAGCTATTTTCTTCTCGGCGAGCGTTTCGACGTCGAGATGCTTGTCGCGTTTTCCCTTCTCGCGTTCGGAGGGATTGTCATCGCGTTTCGGTCCTTCTGGTCGCTTTTTCGCAAAAAAGATTTCTCCCTCTTTGGGCTTGAGCTATTTGTCGCGTTTCTTTTCGCGGTTGGCTTTGTCACCCAGAAATACGGGTTTAACGGCCTCGAGAGCGATTTTTCGTCGTTTTTGTGGGCGCGCGCGGGAGGAGTCCTTGCCGCGCTCCCTCTTCTTTTTTATTCCGACGTAAGAGCGCGGCTTAATTTCTCCGAAATTAGGTCCGGCGGCGCGAAGAAAGGAATTCTCTATGCCGTGTCGCGGATATTTGCGGGGATTTCCCCTCTCGTGATTACGGTCGCGATTTCGTTCGGGTCTGCGACATTGGTAAACGCAACCCAAGGGGTGCAGTACGTATTTTTATATCTTCTTGCGATACTTTTTTCCCGGCGATTTCCCGACATTTTCAAAGAAGGGCTTGATCGCGGGGTCGTGTTCCAAAAAAGCATTGCCCTTGTCCTTATCGTTATTGGCCTTATTTTGGTATCATAGCGGTTATAGACCTCTTGCAGAATAACATTCTGGCTAATTTCCCCAAATTTCGGCTGCAAAAGGTTCATCGGAATTCGCCGTAATAGCCATTACGCCTTCATTCCTCTTCACCTTTTTCGCACGAAATTTGAAAAAATTATCACAAAAGTTTATTCTGCAAGAGGTCTTATGAGAAACGGCGTTCTGGGGAAAATCATCCGTATCATCGGGTTTCTCGCGTTTTTGACGTTCGCGTTTTTTCTCGTCACGTGGTACGGAATTTCGGAGCGGGGAAATGCGAAATACGGAGTGACTTTTAGTACCGTTATGGCGCGCGAGCTCTCGCTTGATCCGCGAGAAACGTATGATGCAATCGTGGACGATCTCGGCGTTCGTCTCATTCGGCTTCCGGTATACTGGAGCGATATCGAGCGCGAAGACGGGAAATTTGATTTTTCCGAATATGATTATTTTTTCGCGCGTGCGGAAGAAAAAGGAGTGGAGTTGATTCCTGTTGTCGGGAGAAAACTCCCGCGCTGGCCCGAATGCCATATTCCGGAATGGTCAAAATCGCTTTCCGCGAGTGAGTTTCAAAAGCGGGTTGAAGATGAGATCCGCGCGGTCGTGTCGCGCTACGCAAAGTCGCCCGCGGTCATCCGCTGGCAGATTGAAAACGAGTCGTTCCATATATACGGCGCGGGATGCGCGGATAAAAAAATATCAACGGCAGATATTGATGCGGAGGTCGCGATTGTCCGTTCGCTTGATTCGCGTCCGATCATGCTCACGGATTCCGGGGAGCAGGGAATATGGGCGACTTCGCTTTCCCGCGCAGAGTATCTCGGTATTTCGACGTACTATCAAGTATGGAACGATACCTTGAAAGTTGTTCGATTTCCGTTCGGGCCCGGGTTTTATCGGATCAAGGCATGGCTCGTGAATCAGTTTTATCCGGATGGGAAGATAATTGTCTCGGAGCTTCAAGCAGAGCCCTGGGGGCCAGGGCTCCTGCCGCATTTTGATCTTGAATTTCAGCTGCGCCTTATGAATGAGGAGCGTTTTCGCGAGGTGGCGCGCCGCGCGCGATTAGCGGGATTTGAAGAAAACATTCTTTGGGGCGCGGAGTGGTGGTACTGGCTTAAAAAGACGCAGGGTAACAGTGGAATGTGGAATGAAGCGAAAAAAGTATTCGGAGGATAAAGAATAAGAATGGATACCGCTATTCGGAATGTGATTGGCGAGCAATATGTTTTCACAATTTTTTAGAAAATTCGGATTAATTCGAGATTCTCATTTCCTTCAAAAAAGAGCTGAGGGGATGATCTTAGAAATCGAAAGCTACCTGAAAAAGGGCGATCGGATACTTGATATCGGATGCGGTGGTTGCCACATTGCGAAGCAACTGAAAGAAAAAGGATATACCGTAGTTCCCCTTGATATAAAAAACGAAAGCTCTTTTAAGGAAATTGTGCCGATTATATATGACGGCAAAAAGATTCCTTTTGAAGATAATTCTTTTGATGTCGCACTTCTTTTGACAGTACTCCATCATATTCGGGATCCGATTATGATACTTGGCGAAGCAAAGAGGGTGTCCCGTCGTATTGTCATTATTGAGGATTTATACGATGGTTGGTTCCAAAAATATCTTACTTTTGCGATGGACAGCATTTTAAATACAGAATTTTTTGGCCATCCCCATTCGAATAAGACACAAACAGAATGGGAAGCGATTTTTCGTGCTTTAGATTTAAGAATTATTGATGAACGGAATCATTCATTCTGGATATTTTTTACAAGCGGAGTTTTCTGCCTTGAAAAGGTTTGATTTTTGATTTTGGAACAAAAGAGCCCCTCAATGAGGAGCTTTATTTTTTTTGGAGCAGTTCAAGGAAATGCGATTTTTCCTCTCTTAGCACTGCCTGCACGAATTCTTTCTCTTTCTCAACGACGACTTTTTCTTCGCCATTGAAGTTTGCGAACGCATCACCGCGTTTTTTCCGTTCAGCGATATGCGTGAGCTCGTGGAAAAGCACGACGGTCGGGAGAATTGAGATACTTAGTATACTGTCGAATCGCGCAAGCATAAAGGTTTTTAATTCCAATGATTCATATATCCCGTTCGCGAAGCAGAGTTCGATGCTATAAAAT
>CAZVQM010000106.1:0-2950 GCA_964629265.1 uncultured Candidatus Saccharibacteria bacterium
GTTCCACCACGATACACCCCAGTATTCGTATCTCCTGTAAATGTCATACTCGGAATTGCCGCCGTACCAACTGGCAATATAAGCTGGCCACTGCCTAGCTCCAGTGTTCCTGTTGGCGTAGCTTTCCAAATCCCTATTCTTCCGTTGACGGAGTCAATAGAGAAAATTGGGGCTTGACCGACATCAGTGGTTGTTCCAATAGACCAGGCGTTGACAAGTGCAGGAATGGTGGAGGTGGCTGATTTCTGGTAACTGAAGGTAAGGGTTGAGGCAGTGGAGGAGGAATAGGTAATGAGGTTTGAATCAAGATAGGTGTTTCCTGCAACAGAGAAGGTGGTGGCGGGGGAAGTTGTGCCGATTCCGAGTCGAAGATTTGTGGCGTCTACGGTAAGGAAGTTTGCAGAATCAATGGCGGTGGCGCTTGAGTAGTATGCGAGGCGGTTGGCGGTTCCGGAGTTTACGGGGGAACCTCCTCCAATGCTTCCTGCACAGAATCCTGTGGGCATGAGGAAGCAGCCATTGGCAAGGGCAATGCCATTTGTGAATGAGGAGGTTCCTGCTCCTTGAACGTTGATGACTCCTGTGGTTTCGATGACGCCTGTGGTGGTTGTTGCTCTTCCCACTCCAAGCCCGCCGGTGAGATAGGTGTTGCCAACGATTGAGAGTTGTTGAGATGGAGATGATGTTCCGATTCCCACTTTACCGTTCGCGTCAATGATGAAGGCGGTGGTGGTGGCTGATGCGGTGGAGGTGGAGATTCTAAACATGTCTGCAGTGTTGTTGGCATATCCCGCAAGATAGAAACCGAGAGCATTCGAGGCGGCGTTGATAGACAATTTTGCGCCAGGGGTTGTGGAGCCGATGCCGACAAGTCCGGTGCTTAAAATTCTCATCTTTTCTACCCCACCTGGGTTAAGAGCAATATCCGCACTACTGCTATTGATTGTTAACGTTCCGCCACTAGCAACAATTTGAGAACCATTAAGAGTTAAATTGTTACCAGTAAGGGTTGAACTAACTGGTCCGGAGGTGGTAACCCGTAAGCCAGTTGAACCGCTTGATGCCACATCTAACGGATAGGTCGGACTCGTTGTCCCAATCCCCACTCTCCCATTGGCTCCATCTATGGAGAGGATGGGTGGGTTGCCTACAGCGGTGGTGGTGCCGATGCTCCACGCATTGACGAGTGCAGGTATGGTGGAGGTAGCCGACTTCTGGAACGCAAGCGTAAGCGATGCGGCGGATGATGAAGCGAATGTGATGACATTTGAATCAAGATAGGTGTTGCCGGCAACGCTTAATCGAGTTGCGGGTGAAGTGGTGGCGACGCCGAGATTGCCTGTTATTTCTACCTCACCTTCACTACCATCAACAAAAAAGATTTTATTATTCTTGCCATCATAAACGCCCAAATCCCTAAATCGAGTTGTCCCATTATTATATCCTCTATAATTAACATAAATTTGAGCACTGTCGGAATCAGTAAACCACTCATTTATCTCATTGGCCCCATAACCAAACGTAAGTTTATCACCCTTTATTTCACCGTTAACATGCAACGTAGCTGTCGGCCCCGCCGTTCCAATCCCCACTCTTCCGTTTAACCCGTCTATGGAAAGGATCGGAGGATTGCCGACAGCGGTGGTGGTGCCGATGGAGAAGGCGTTGACGAGTTGAGGGATGGTGGAGGTAGCTGATTTTTGGTAGCTGAAGGTAAGGGTTGAGGCAGTGGAGGAGGAGTAGGTAATAACATTTGAATCAAGATAGGTGTTGCCGGCGACAGAGAACGTTGTGGCTGGAGTTGCGGTGGCAATACCAAGGCGGAGATTTGTGGCGTCTACCGTAAGGAAGTTTGCAGAATCAATAGTGCCAATGCCTGAATAGTAGGCAAGGCGATTGGCAGTACCGGTGTTTACTGCGCCTCCACTTCCGGCAGACCCCGCGCAAAGACCAGAGGGCATAAAGAAGCAGCCATTGGCAAGGGCAATGCCGTTGGTGAATGATGATGTTCCCGCTCCCTGGACATTGATGACGCCTGTGGTTTCGATGACGCCTGCGGTTGTTGTTGCTCTACCGACACCGAGGCCGCCGGTAATATATGTAGACGTTCCTATGGCTAATCCGACGAGAGGCGTAGGGGTTGAAGTTCCGATTCCTACAACGCCGGTGTTTGTAATAATGAAGTTTGTTTGTGTTGAAGAGCCGACGACAAATGAGGGACCGGAGCCGATGTTGTTCGGGTTTACGGAAAGGAGCGCCCAAGGGGAAGTGGTGCCGATGCCGACGAGGCCGTCGTTAATGATTGTCATGGCCACTGCGTTATTCACGGCGAATTGTAATTCAACGGTCGAACCGCGAGTGCCGAGATAAAGTGCGCCATCCAATGCCCCAGCTACGGTTTCTGCATTAGGCCCTACACCCGCATTTCCAACCATTCCAATAACTGCGCCTCCAGTTAAACTTGATCCGCCATCTTGCTGAAACACAATATATGGATTCTCATCCTCTCCGCCAGTATTTCCTTCGTCTGCCTGTAGAAGAATGCCTGCATCTCCTGTACTTAAAATATGTAAATTTGTACTCGGCTTCGCCGTCCCAATCCCCACTCGTCCATTGGCTCCGTCTATGGAGAGAATTGGCGGGTTGCCGACGGCGGTGGTGGTTCCGATAGACCAGGCGTTGACGAGTTGAGGGATAGTGGAGGTAGCTGACTTTTGATAGCTGAAGGTAAGGGTTGAGGCAGTACTTGATGAATACGTAATCACATTTGAATCAAGATAGGTATTTCCGGCAACAGAGAGCGTGGTGGCGGGTGTTGTGGTGCCGAGTCCGAGACGGAGGTTTGTGGGGTCTACAGTCAGGAAGTTTGCGGAGTCAATGGTGGAGGCACCTGAATAGTATGCGAGGCGGTTGGCGGTGCCGGAGTTTACAGGAGAACCTCCTCCGATAC
>CAZVQM010000107.1:0-2934 GCA_964629265.1 uncultured Candidatus Saccharibacteria bacterium
TTATAACGGTGAACCAGAGACGGTCTTTCCTGTTTAAAACAGGTTTTCGTTCTCTAGGAATACCGTGGGAAGTCCGAAGGAATCTTGAAATTCTATGAAGTTATCTTCTATACAACGAGATATTCTTATTGGTACTGTTCTCGGAGACGCATATCTCCAAAAAACTGGAAAGAAAAACGCCAGATTGCGTCTTGAGCACGGTGCCGATCAAAAAGAGTATCTTTTCTGGAAGGTGAAAAACCTTCAACAATTCTTTCAGGGAAAACCAAAATACCTTGAGAGAATTCATCCGATTAGTAAACAAACATACAAGTATTGGCGCCACCAATCTCAATCAATGCCATTTTTGGGAAAATTACAAAGAATTTTCTATAAAAATGGCGCAAAAAGCATTCCAGAAAAAATTGAGAAGTTGTTGACTCCAAGAAGTATCGCGGTTTGGTATATGGATGACGGATATTATTATCTGCGAGATAAGTGTTCTTATCTCTATCTTGGTAATATCGAGAAGACAGATGCAGAGCGAGCTGCACGTGTATTTAATCAAAAATTCGGATTAAATGTTCGTGTGTTAGCAAAGAAAAAAGGATATGCGCTTTATTTTTCTCCGGCGGAGGCAATAAAGCTAAAATTGCTCATACAAAATTATTTACTAGATTACTTCAAATATAAATTACCTTCGTGACCCCGTAACGACTTGACGCTATTGCGTCGGGCAGTTCCGACAAGTTCGGGATTGCAACATGCCGTCTCCAGCCAAGTTTTTAAACTGAAGCTGGATGAAGATATAGTCTAAATGTGAAAAACATTGAACAGGCTAGTTCCGCCCAAGCGTCCACAGCGACGGCGGAGTTCGGCACCTCGATGTCGGCTCACCTTATCCTGGAGGTGAAGAAGCTTCCAAGGGTTGGGCTGTTCGCCCATTAAAAAGGTACGCGAGCTGGGTTCAAACCGTCGTGAGACAGGTTGGTCTCCTATCTACCACAGGCGTTGATACTTGAGAGGGCTCGTCCCTAGTAAAATATTGCTACTTCAGGGAGTAATCCCTGATGTCAATTCGGCTAATAACGGTGGAATCTTTAGTTTGCTGAAATTCTTGCGGTCCAAGGATTCAGAAAAAACGAACTAAAGACTATATCGTGGGAAGTCTACAAAAAATCAAAATGCAAAGTGCAAAAATCAAAATGACAATGTAAAATTTTAAATTTTGAACTGTCATTTTACACTTTAATATTTGCATTTTGAATTAATATATGACCCCGTAACGACTGGATTTCCGCAATATGCGGAATGAAGATAATAGTGAATTTCACTATTATAATATGCCGATGCCCGAATTTTGGTCTTCCCAAAAAGGGCAAAGATATAGTCTATGCCTCCAGTGATGGAGGAACAGATTCGTGATCCGCGTCTTATCAGCGGCAACGGCTCAACGCGTTGAGCCGTTAAAGTCCGCGTGAGATCAGCGTTTTTGCGAAGCAAAACATGACGAGAGGACCGGGATGAACGAACCTCTGGTCTACGAGCTGTCCTGCCAAGGGCACTGCTCGGTAGCTATGTTCGGTTGTGATAAGCGCTGAAAGCATCTAAGCGCGAAGCACGCCTCAAGATTAGGTATCGAAGATCCGTAGAAGATTACTACGTTGATAGGCCGCAGGTGGAAGGCCCGTAAGGGCTTGAGCCGAGCGGTACTAATAGATCGTTCTCTTTCACCATCCGAGATTTTACAGTTTATTGACGTCAATACCCAACAGAATCCCACACAGCGTTGCTGGTGTGGGTTTCCTGGTGATTTAGTTTTGTGTGCACCACCTCTTCCCATTCCGAACAGAGAAGTGAAAGCACAAAACCCCGATGATACTTGAGCGCATAGCGTTTCGGGAAAGTAGGGTTCGCCAGGTTACCCATGCCAGCAATTTTTATTTGTTTCTCCGGTGGGGTGCCGGATTTATTTCCCCTATGATTCCCGTCATGGTATATTTTAATATATGTTTTCGTGGCGTTCCCAGAGGCGGATTGGAGCGATACTCGTTGTCTTTATATTCTTCGGCATCTTCGGGGCGGTTTCGTATTGGCGGTTCAAGGCACTGCCGACGTGCTCTGACAATATCAAGAATCAAGACGAACTCGCGGTTGATTGCGGCGGCCAGTGCGGTCCGTGCGAATTAAAGAATCCGAAAGACGTATCGGTTATCTGGGCGCGGGCTGTACCGGTCGCAAGTGCTGTGTATGATGTCGTTGCGTTCGTAAAGAATACAAATGAAATACTCGCCTCCCCGTCGTTTGAGTATCGGTTTACATTGTCTGATGAAAAAGGAGCCGTAGCCGAGCGCGTCGGAAAAACGTATCTCTATCCTCAGGAGCGGACGTATATCGTCGAAGCGAATATTCCGGTAGTGCGCATGCCTACTCGAGTGGAATTTTCAATCACGCGATCGGAGTGGCAGATATATCGCGAAAGTCCTCCAAATATCACTGTCCACGGGAAAGAGTATAAGCTCGAGCAGGAGACCGCATCGACCTCCAGAAGCGTTGTCGAGGCCGAGCTTTTCAACGATTCGTCGTTTGATTTTCGCACCGTTGACGTTAATTTCCTTTTGTTCGATAAGGATGAAAATCTTGTCGGCGTAAATAAAACGATTATCGAGCGTTTCCTCACCCGGACGGATCGCGAGGCGCGCACGGTGTGGCCCGAGGCGTTGCGGGTGGGAATTGTATCGGTCATCGTGGAGCCGCGGGTGAACGCATTTAATCCGACGTGGCTTTTGCGGCCGGAATAATTGTTGGAGTTGTTAGACCTCCGCCATAAAATGCAAACATTCCTTGAGCATTTTCGTCGCTTCGATTGGTTTCTCATGGGAGCCATCATCGTTCTTATGGCGATGGGACTCGTGACGCTTTTTTCGCTTCGCGGAGCGAGCGCAATTCCTTTTT
>CAZVQM010000108.1:0-2854 GCA_964629265.1 uncultured Candidatus Saccharibacteria bacterium
GCTCGGGCGCGGCGGAATTCCCCCCACACCCCCCTTCCGCCGCGCCCTCGCGGGAACGGACGAAATTTTTGGCGGCGGCATTTATCGAAGAGAATCCCATAGTAAATTGAATAAACCCCTAAATGAATCAGAAAGACCTTTATTTTCAATTACAACACCAGATAACTCCTTGCCAAAACTAATTAGGGCAATTTTATTTGTATAAATATCAATCTCAATATTGAACTGATATTTTGTTGGATTAAAAAACTTCATCTTTCGATATTCTGTAGCCGATTTTTTATCAAGCTCTCTACTAATTTTATTGTCGGGGGCGATCCATCGAATTAGTATGCGCTCTTTAATCCTTTTGTTGATGAAATCTTTTTGATGTTCCGGCAAAAAATCAAATATATCCTTTCCCGATGAGATAGCACATATTTCTTTTTTTGAGTCTTTACTGATTTTCATTGTCAGCAAAATATCAGTGAAAATTTTATCTATCCCTTCTTTCCCTTCAAAAAATCTAACTTTTGTCCTTTTATCTGCGCCAGAAGTTGCACGCAAGAGAGGAATGAGGGCGCGAAAGTCCTTTAGAGAATCCTCTAAACGAAACAACAAAGTTTCTGGCTGTTCGGCAGAAAAAAGTTTGCGCGCGCCCTCAAGATGATATGTAACAAATCCTTTCGTGTTCAAGCGGTCTAAAATGAGATTGACACTACTTCGCTTAATCCCAGTTATTTTCGCAACTTCGGAAACAAAAAGTCCTTGTTTGTTTTCCAAACACGTTATATAAACTTTTATCTCGCTTTCCTTTAAACCAAGGTGAGCGAGTATTTTTTTAATGTCTTCTAGCATATCCGCGATGTTAACATAAATGATGTTAAATTGCAACTATTTTAACATACTTTATGATACGACAAGAACTGTTATTTTACAACCAAAAAAGAAAGGAGGTTCCGAATGAAGCCAGTTGACAGCAAACAATGGCTGGATTACAAGTGGCAACTTGCTAATTCAGTCAGAACGATTGCGCAGATTCGGGATCTCTTCCCCACAATCTCGCAGGAAGCACTTAAAGCTATCGAGCAGTACGAAAAGCAGTACCGTTTTCAGCTCACACCATATCTCTTGGGTTGTCTTGATTTGGACGCTGATGCGTCCTCTCAAAACAAACTCGCGGTGTTGTTTTTTCCAAGTCCGGAAAACCTTCTCGCGAAGGGAGTAGCGGCTTATAGCCCCGACATGATGAATTGGGAAATGCCCGAGGAGCTTGTTGTTGAGGGTAGTACTGCGTTCCAGTGGAAATACTCTGACCGACTCCTGTATCGCGCCACAGGGTGCATGTCTATCTGCTCGTATTGCTTCGAGGCACATCGAGTAATTGACAAGCGTACTCCGAAATATCCGCGAAAAACGGATTGGGAATTGGGGATGGATTTTCTCAAAACCCACCCGAAAATCCGCGAGTTTGTTTTCAGTGGCGGCGACCCGCTTCTGATACCAGACGGTATGCTTGAAAAGTGGCTGGCCGATTTACGCTCAATTCCGCACATAGAAACCATTAGGTTTAACTCGGCGGTGCTCATGCACTGTCCGATGCGAATTACCGATGAGTTGGTCAGAATTCTCAAGTGTTACGAAGTAACGGAGCTTGGCGTACACATCGTGCATCCGCGCCAAATCACTCCAGAGTTTTCGGACGCAATTAGGAAATTCGACGAGTGCGGCTACGGATCACTCATCAAGCTCGCTCAAATCCCGCTCTTGCGTGGTGTCAACGACAACACCGAAGTTCTGCAAGACCTTTTGTGCAAACTCGAACAACATCGCATAAAGGGCTACTACTTGCTCCACGGCTTGCCGTGGACGCTCGGAGCAGTTCGGTTCAGGACAAGTGTGTACAAAGGCGTGGAGTTGCTTAAACCACTCTATCGCACAATGTCGCATGTTGCATGGCCGGAATATGTCATCGTTGCCCGGGGAGGTAAGGCAACCGTTCCGCTAGAACGAAATGACTTTTGGCTCGCGCAGGAAACTGTTGCGAGTAAAAAAGTTTGGGCGATTGATGGAACATATCAGCCGCTTGAGAATTTCGCAACCGAGCGAAACGGAGCATTTTTGAAGTTCAACGGAACGCCCGAGTTCATCTACTCCAGTTACAGTGGAAAACCAGTCGTGGTTTTCTTCAACTGGAAAAGTGCGTGGGAAATGTACCTCGACTCTAACGGAGCCTAGACGAAAGTTTGGGCTCCTTTTTCTTTTTTGCTACTATTAAGCTATTAGCCGCCAAAAATTTCGTCCGTCCCTGCAAGAACACGGCGGAAGGGGGGTGTGGGGGGAATTCCGCCGTGTTCTTGCAAAAAATAGAGGCCAGCCCCGCCGCCTGCTCGAAAAGAGCAGAGCCAAGCAAAACATTCTTTTCCTTTTAGAAGAAAAAATCCGGCGCGCGCAAATCAGGAAAAGCGAAGAATGTTTTGCTTGGCGGCGAGCGTTAGCGAGCGGCGGCGGGGCGGCTTCATTCGTCGGGGTTCGTTTGAAAATTGGTTCGGATTTCGTTCAGGGTACAGAGCCAATTAAAAACACCTGAATTAATCCAGGTGTTTTTAATTGGCTCCGCTTAATAGAGGATGTTAGAACCATTATGTGACGACAAAATGAATACATTTACATACCAGATTTGCGAACATGGAAATAGATTTAATTTATTACCCATATCCTATCACTCACTTTTCAGTCTAAAAAATGAAAAACCCACAGATAATTCCTTTTATCTGTGGGTTGATGCGCTAGCGTAAAGAGCTGGTATGTGCCACTACTAATGTGGCGCATTTGATGATAAATCTTACCACCATGATTTTTTCGGCTTCCTTAT
>CAZVQM010000109.1:0-2819 GCA_964629265.1 uncultured Candidatus Saccharibacteria bacterium
ATGATCCGGCGCACGGGGACTATGCGTCAAACGTCGCGCTTTCAATTTCAAAAATCGTGAAGCGATCTCCGATGGAAATCGCAAAAGAAATAACGGCCCAACTTAAGAGCCGCGGATTTTCAAACAGTGATATTGCGTCGCCGGGGTTTATTAATATTTTTATCCCAGAAGAGGCGCTTCGGAGTGAAATGAAAAAGATATTGACTGAGAAGGAGGGATATGGACAATCGTCTGAAAAGAAAGGAAATATCCAAGTTGAATTTATTTCCGCAAATCCGACAGGGCCGTTGACACTGGGAAACGGACGAGGCGGGTTTTACGGGGATGTTCTTTCGAATGTTTTGGCACACCAAGGATACTCGGTTGAGCGCGAATACTATGTGAATGATGCGGGGAATCAGGTGCGGACGCTTGGGCTTTCGGTGAAGGCGATTTTGGGGGTTGTTCCCGATGACGAAAGTTACTATCACGGCGCGCATATCGAGGAATGGGTAGCTGGCCATGAGAAACTTGTTGAAGAAATGCCCGACGCAGAGGAGCTGGGTAAGAATGTTGCGCGTGATTTTCTCGCCAGATTCATAAAGCCCGCGGTTGAGAAGAAAATGAATATTCGGTTTGACCGGTGGACATCCGAAGATAATGATGTTCGTGAGAATGGGTATGTAGATAAGGTGATGGAGATTTTTCGCGCACGAAACCTCGTCTACGAAGGCGACGGCGCAACGTGGTTGAAGACCACGGAATTCGGAGACGATAAAGACCGCGTACTCATTACTTCGGATGGCTATCCGACTTACTTTTTTGTTGACGCGGCGCACCATTTAGAAACGCGCGAGCGGGGAATTTCACACAAAATTAATATACTCGGTGCTGATCACCACGGATATGTATCACGAATCAAGGCAGTCGCGGATATTCTCGGGTATGAAAAAGTCGAATGGATCGTGATGCAGCTTGTGCGGCTCGTGTCCGGCGGAAAAGAGGTTCGCATATCCAAGCGAAAGGGAACGTTTGTTACCATCGATGAACTTATTGAAGAAGTCGGCGTGGATGCCGCGCGTTACTTTTTCCTTGAGCGCGCGCCGGAGACCCATATGGATTTTGATCTGGATTTGGCGCGCGAGCGCTCGGTAAAAAATCCTGTCTACTATGTTCAGTACGCGCACGCGCGGATGTGTTCTCTTTCCGAGAAAGCCGGGGTGCCTTTGCAGGCAGGCGCGCCCTCGGCGGGTTCGTTTGAACTTTTGAAATCGCCGGATGAGTTTTCGCTCATCAAAAAACTTATTCAATTTCTGGAAGTTGTCGAGGATATTGCAAAGGACTACCATGTCCATCGCTTGCCGCGCTATGCGTATGAATTGGCGCGCGCATTCCATAATTTCTACGAGAAGGAGCGAATAATCGGAGAAGATACAAAACTTACGAGTGCGCGCCTCGCACTTGTTCAAGCGGCGCAGATTGTTTTGAGAAACACACTTAATCTTATGGGGATTTCCGCGCCAGAGAAGATGTAGGAATTTTTTGACAACAAAAATCAGATTGTATACGCTTTTTATAGTTCATAGTCCTGTGGAGGTCGCGCATGCGGTTTATGGCAAAATTCTCGGTAGTCATGGGAACAGGGTATGGTTCGTACTGTGGGGACCGGAAGATCGTTATTGACGCTAAAGGCAGAGAAGAGGCGGCATGCGCCGCTCACAAGATCGCAGAGAGAAAAAGTAGATTTGTCAGACATTCGCCGTCGGGAAGATTTACAAATACCATGTGGAGTTTTGGCTCACTTACCGAGATAGGGCGGATGCTGAAAAATAAAAAAGCAAAGAAGGTATAAACCGCCTGGTCCGTCGAGCTAAGCTCGATTCGCCAGCGCGGTTTTTTGTTTGGGCATATCCTGTTTTGCGGTGTATGGACATGATTCCGACTTTCTGTTTTTCTAGATGTAGAACCTTTCATGGGAGGAATGCTCTATGTGCGGAGTCATCGGGTTTTTCGGAATCGAACAGCCGGTCAAAACCGCGGTTGATTTGATGACAGCGCTTCAGCATCGCGGAGAGCAGAGCGCGGGGGCGGCGTTTGCGCTCAAAAATAACGAGTTTGTCTACGAACGCGCGCTCGGGCTCTCGCCTGAGCTTTTCGGGCGTCTCCGAAGAAATCCGTTTGTCCATGAAGATGTACGCGCGGGAATATGCCACCTTCGATACGGGACAAGCGGAGCGCGCCAATCCCTTTCGAATGCCCAGCCCTTGTACGGCCGTGCCCCGTGGGGCGAGTTTTATCTCGGCCACAACGGGGACTCGCCGAATTTTGAGGAGATGCGCTCGGACCTCATCGCGCAGGGCGCGGTGTTTTCAACCGACGCGGATTCAGAATTTCTCGTGAAGTATATTGAGTTGTTGTCTCGGGAGCGAGATCCATTGCAGGCGTTCCGGGACGGACTTCGCGCATATCAGGGAACATTCGCAATTACCGCGCTTCTCAAAGACAAAGATGGATTCAAACTTGTCGCGGCGCGCGATGGGTCGGGCAACCGGCCGCTTGTCTTGGGGAAATTGGGAAGCGGGTTTGTGGTTGCATCAGAGGATTCTGCGTTTGAGCTCATTAAGGCGGCTCGCCTTTGTGAGGTCGAGCCGGGAACCATGGTTGTAATTTCGCATGAGACACGCGACCATCCGCGAGTCATTCCAATCGCGAGGTCAAAAAGCGTCCGGCATTGCGTGTTTGAAGGCATCTACTTTGCGTTTCCTTCCTCGCGGATGTTCGGGCTTTCCGTCGCAAGATTTCGGCGCGCGCTCGGGGCGCGGCTTGCAAAATGTTTCGGC
>CAZVQM010000110.1:0-2785 GCA_964629265.1 uncultured Candidatus Saccharibacteria bacterium
TGGCTCGGCAGGGAAGACCACGAAGCGCTTGTTTTCAAAGACGCGATTTGGGTTTTCGGCGGCATGACGTCGGATTGGAAATGGTCGAATGAAGTATGGCGGTCCGTCCTTCAATAAATGCAATTTTTATGAAAGTGACTATCCAAGGAGCAATTCTTATTTTTCTTTCTGCCGCGGCGCTTTTTGCCGTGCTTTTCAATTCGTTTTCTGTTTCAGAGGAAATGTATGGCTATCAGCTCGCCGCGCTTTCACGGGTTGAAGCGAGTATGGCAAAAAAGTGGCAGGAATCTGGAGGCATTAAACGCGAATTGAAGCCCGGGAGCGCGGGGAGCGATGTTACGCTTCTTCAGTACGCTCTTATGCGCGATCCCGCGATCTATCCTGATGGGAGGACAACTGGATATTTTGGAAGATTAACATCGGATGCGCTCAAGCGTTTCCAGGCGCGCGAAGGCATTGCCGAAACGGGTATTCTTGACCAAAGGACGCGCGAGAAAATAAATAATCTCTATTTTCGAGATTTTTGTCTTGCGCCTGAGGGCATTCCCCCGGCTTTTACGTTTGTGTATATGAGCCGTTCAAAAGGAATTTCGTCCGACTACGTTCCATTCGGTCTCGTCGACATATCAGGTCGGATAAAAACCGTTGGCGCGGCATGCCTCGGTCGTGATGCCGCGCTCGCGCTCGAAGAAATGTTTTCCGATGCGAAAAAAGAAGGGATTTTTTTGGGCGTGACGTCGGGATACCGCAGGCCGGAAATCCAGCAGATTTTATATGATTTTTGGATTTCGATATACGGCGAGAGGGCGACAGAATCAATCGCACGTCCGGGGTATTCGGAGCATCAATTGGGGACAGCGGTTGACCTTACCGCCTCATCGATCGGATATGCGGGTGTGCGTCCTGAATTTGCGGATTCACAGGAAGGAAAATGGGTTTTGAAAAACGCGTCGAAGTACGGATTTCTCATGAGCTATCCCGAAGGAAAGGAGCGCGTGACGGGCTATGCATACGAGCCGTGGCACTATCGCTATGTGGGCCGCGAGGCCGCGCAAACGATTCGCGAAAAAAAACTTACCGTGAATGAATGGCTCGCGATTCCCGGCTCGCGCCCGCGCCCGAAAAATTCGGCAAAAAATGTTCCTCTGAATCCTCGCGCATTCATATTGGTGCTCGTGGATCTCGAAGGAAACGAAGAAGTGCTTGCCCAAAAAGACGCGGATCTGCCTTTGCCGATTGCAAGCGTGACAAAGCTTGTGGCAGCACTCGCAGTCGAAAATATTTTTTCTCAGTCCGAAATAATTTCTATCCCAAGTGACATTCTTGAAGACAAAGGCGGCTCAGGGAGGTTTCGGGTTGGTGACGAGTACCGCGTGGACGATCTTTTGCGCGCTTTGCTGATAGAATCGAATAACGATGCAGCAGAAGCATTTGCTAAAAAAGAAGGAGAGGTAAAATTTTTGAACGAGATGAATGAAGTTGCGGCCTCCCTCGGCCTTGAAAATTCAAAATTCGTGAGTCCTTCGGGGCTCGACGGAGTTAATATCAATCGTTCGAGCGCCCGTGATGTTTCGCGGGTCGCGAAAGAGATTTTTCAAAATCACCACCGTATCGCGTCTATCCTCGGTCTGGCTGAATCCGAGATTTGTACGACGGACCGCTCGTCTTGTTATACCGCGACAACAACAAACGCACTATTGCTTGATCCTTTGTTTCCCATGAGAATAAAGGGAGGGAAAACTGGCGATACGCCGCGCGCCGGAAAAAATTTAGCGCTCGCGGTCGAGGCCCCGACAAAAGGGTGGATGCTCATAAGCGTTGTGTTGGGCTCTGACGACCATTTCACGGATACAAAAAAGGTCTTCGAATGGGCGAAGGAGTCATACGTATGGCCGTAGTGCTGATTCGAATTTGAAGTGAACCGTATGGCAGCTGAAATCAATTCCGTCACCAATATCGTAAAAGTATTCGGCCTTGCCGCAACGTCGTTTGTTTTGGCAATGGCGATGACGCCTGCGCTCACGCACTATCTGTATAAATACAAGTTGTGGCGGAAGAGCGTGCGCACGCTTTCGCCGGACGGGACGGGAACGCCGCTTTTCTCCCAGCTTCACGCGGATCGGGAAATCGGCATTCCGCGCCTCGGAGGGGTCTTGATTTGGGTGACAGCAATTACAGTGTCTGTGGGCGTGTGGGCGATCGCGCAATTGACCGAGAGCGCGTTCTGGGATAAGGCGAATTTCTTGTCGCGAAATCAGACCTGGCTTCCCTTGTTTACGCTCCTTGCGGCATCGCTCTTGGGTCTTCTCGATGATGTGACGCAGGTGTTTGAGAAAGGCACGTATATCGCAGGCGGAATAAAATTCCGACATCGGCTTATCGCGGTTTTTTGCATCGCGCTTGCGGGCGCGTGGTGGTTTTATGCAAAACTCGGCTGGCAAACGATTTATATTCCCGGAGTCGGAGATTTGTTTATCAACGGGTGGTATATCCCTTTGTTTGTGGGGACTATGATACTTTTATTCTCTTCGTCGATTGTCGACGGAATTGACGGGCTTGCGGGAGGGGTGTTCGGCGCGATATTTGCGGCATACGGCGGCATCGCATTTTTCCGCGGGCAGATTGATATCGCAACTTTTTGCGCGGTAATTCTCGGGGCTCTTCTTGCGTTTTTGTGGTTTAATATTCCTCCCGCGCGATTTTACATGGGCGAGTCAGGAATTGTGGGGCTCACGACGTCTCTTACGGTTGTCGCGTTTTTGACGGATTCGGTTGTGGTGCTCCC
>CAZVQM010000111.1:0-2757 GCA_964629265.1 uncultured Candidatus Saccharibacteria bacterium
GACCAATCCATGCCTCGCGAACCCATTTGGGCGCTCCGCCTGACGGCGTACCGAGTATCTTGATGCACTGCATGCGTGCCTCCTCTGACAGATCTGCTGAAAAACTACCATGCAGGTATAGAAATATCAAGCTCGCGAGCAATGTTTAATTATCGAGGTTGAACCTCGATAATTTTTACTTTTCCCCTTTTTGTAATTTTGCGCGGTCGAGGTTATTTGTTCTGAAAACCGTTGAGAGGGCGGCAAGCATGGTCTCTCCGACATTACGTCGGAGAGTTGCCGCCCGAACACCGAGAAAGCTCCGGCGCTGGCTGGAGCTTTCGTGTTTTCAGAGCGAATTGTCGAGGTTTAACTACAACAATTCGATAATTCAACAACTCTTATTCTTTTTACCACATACGGCGAGGCAATATGCATTTGAGACAATGCAAGGAAAAATTTGCTTGGATCCTCCGACGTTACGTCGGAGGAAAATTTTTCCGGCCCTTAGCGAGGCCGCCGCAGGAGGCAAGACGCGAGAGCTTCCGCGTAAGCGGAGCTCCCGTCTCCGGCCGAGTCGTGTCTCAAATGTATATTGCCGAGCTAAGCCTTTTCCACCCTCTCCGCATATTCTCCGGTCTCGGTATTGATTCGAATGATATCATCTTGATTTATAAAGAGCGGCACCTGGACGATTGTTCCATTTTCAAGCGTAACCGACTTTGTTCCTGCGCTTGAACGGTCGCCTTGGATTCCGGGAGGGGCTTCGGTCACTTTGAAGTCAATTTTTATGGGCAAGATGACGTTGATCGGCTCGTCTTCGAGAAAAAGCACTGTGAGTTCGATATTGGGCTTGAGCCACTTCGCGCTATCGCCAAGTATATCTTCTGAAAGCTCGAATCGATTCTTCGGGTCTTTGGGATCCTGGAACATATACGCCCCTCGACTTGCCCCGTTAGAAGCTCGGCTTCTAACGGGGTGAAAGTAAATGAATTTTGTCGGCCGTTTTTCGATATCCGCCTCTTCAAATTTATCCGCGGGTTTGAAGTTTCTCGAAAGGACCTGCCCGGTCTTAATATTTCTGATTTTTGTCTGAATCGAAGAGCCGCCTCGGCCAATGTGCTGGTGGGCTACCTCAAGAATTTGAAAGGGGGCGTTGTCAATGATGACAAGAGAGCCCGGTTTTAGGTCATTTATGGAAAGCATGTTGTTGGGGATAATGGGAATACCCAAAAAAGTATAAGGCCTTATAATAGAAAAAGCAACAAATCGGGTATGGGGCGGTCGAATCTTCCCTTACATAAGGGATTTTCCTGCCCGGATGATTATTGCTCATAAAAATTTACTTTAGCGAAACACTAATCCATAGTATTAATTCTATGCCTATTGATGTTTGGGGTCAGATTATAGTCGTGTCGCTTCAACAGGTTGCGGCCGCGGTTGCAAGCTTTCTGCCCTTGGTTATCGGTGCGGCTGTCGTATTTATTGCAGGTTTCATAGTTGCCGTTGTCTTGGGCAAGGCGGTTGAGCAGCTCATACGCGCGACAAAAATAGATTCGCTACTTGCGAAGCTCGCTTTTGAGCAGGCGGTTGAGCGGGCGGGGTGGCGCTTGAATACCGGCGCATTCGTCGGCGGAATCGTTAAATGGTTTGTCATTGTCGCGTTTTTGCTCGCGTCGGTGAATATTCTTGGCGAGCGGTTTGCGCCGATCGCCGGGTTTCTCCGCGATGTTCTGGCGTATCTCCCGAACGTTGTGGTGGCAGCGCTCATCCTTATCATCGCCGCGCTCGTCGCGCAGGCAACCGAGCGCGTTGTTCGGGGATCGGTTGAGGCAGCCGGACACCGGGGCGCTCTTGCCGGAGTCGCAATACGTTGGTCAATCTGGATATTCGCGATTTCCGCGGCTTTAATCCAGCTTGGTATCGCTCCTCTGCTTATCCAGACCGTTATGACTGGCATTGTATTCGCTATTGCGGGTGCTATTGCGCTTTCATTCGGCCTCGGCGGGAAGGATATTGCCGCTTCGTTTCTGGAGAAGGTGAAAGATGAGTTACGGAAGTAGGAACTTGTTTTTTCCCGGGAAAACCCCGCCTTGGGCGGGGTTTTCTTTTTCCACAGCGAAACCGTTGACACCAAGAATCAAAGAGATTATAATGGGGAAACCGAAAATGGTAACAATCTTTCAACTGCATATTAGAGCGGCTCATATGGAACCCGGAGGAGATGGCTAAGAAGCCATGTTTTTGGGTGAAATCGTAAAGGGGCCGCTTGGGAGAAAGCGGTTTTTCGTTTATTTGTCCAAGAGGACAAGCCGTCGGGCGAAGTCCGATAGGGCCGAACGTAAATGTTTTTACGTTCGGCGGGCTGATTACCTTGGTCAAACTTTAAGATAAAAATCAGCCCCGGGGTTTTGTGAGGAACAAAACCAAATAAATGACCCCGTACTAATTCAGAGAAATTAGATTTGAGGGCGCTTATGGAGCCGAATCGAGTTCGTTCGATGAGGCGACACCGCGCGCATAATCTCGATACCATCGATGACGTTCAAGCGGAATTAGTGTGGGGTCGTTCAATAATCAATTCCGAATGTCTGTGTCCGATAGAATCGGACATTGGCACCCGGAATGGATGAATCCCGTTAGAGGCCGCGGTCGCGTAACTCTCATGAGATTGGCCGCGACCTACCTCTAACGGGATGAATACGGAAGCAAAGGAAAGGACATTTACAATTGAATAGGGTTAAAACGTCAAAAAAACACAGAAAACTGTATTATCTT
>CAZVQM010000112.1:0-2686 GCA_964629265.1 uncultured Candidatus Saccharibacteria bacterium
TATTGTAGCCGGAGAGCGCGACAATATGAGTGACGCCCGCGCGATTGAACGCTTGCTTCAAATCATCCGGAATTGATTCGCGCTCGCCCAATATGAGCCCCTTCGCAAGCGCGCCGTGGGGCTCGGGGAGTACTGCCGCAATTTTTTCTTCAAACGCATGCTTTACGCTAGACAAAAAAAGAACAATCGGATTTCCCTTCCGTCCCCCTTTTTCCTCGATAACCGGAAACGAAACAACCGCGAATATGCCGTCTTTTTTCAAATAGGCCGCGTAATCAAAACCATTTAAATTTTCGGGCTCCTTAATAACGCCGCGAACAACAAGAACATCTCCGATTTCATACTCCGGATACCGGCGCGTTGTTACACGCACGAGAAACGGCCGGTCGAGCACTGTTCCCTCAAGCGATTCAACCCGAAACGAGAAATTCAACGCCTTATCGCTTCGCGATGGCTCGCGAAACACATATCCTTCGAAAGTAAACGACTTTCCGTAAAGCTCACGAAGTACTGGCTGGGAATAATCATAATAATCGTAGCGAACAATTCCGACGAGAACCGCAAGAATCATGAGCCCGGTAGCCCAGAACTGTTTTTTCTTCCGCAGAAGCCCTGCGAGAATCACGAGAAACCCGATAATAAAAATCGGGAAAAGAACTGTATACGGAATTTCAATGAACGACCGCCCTGCGATTCCTCCGGCAAACGACAGCATAATGAAGAAAAAAATCCGCGCCTTGGTCATTGGCGCTACTTTACCAAATACCGATTTAATATTCGAGTCCCCGTTTTCCCTTCATGCCCTTTTCGTATGGATGCTTTATATCTTTCATCTCGGTTACCAAGTCAGCACGGTCAATGAATTCTTTCGGCGCGTCGCGGCCGGTTAATATGGTATGTTCAATGTTCGATCGCTTCGTCGAGCTAATCTCGACTCCGCTTGTTCGATCGTTCGCTTCCGCTCCCTTGATAAAATCGATAAGTTCTAAGACCGTTTTTTTTGAGATGAGATTTAAGGCGACCGCGTTATTCACTTCGTCAAGAATGAGAATATCCCAATTGCCGGATTCAGTTTCTTTTTTTGCGTAGTGAAGCGCTTCCTCTGCGGCTTTTTCATGCTCTTTTCGCGGAAGCGTATCGCCGAGAATTCCGACAAATCCCTTTCCCATCTTCACAAGTTTAAACTCGCCCTTTCCTTTTATTTCAATATCATCCTCTCCTGATTTCCATGGACCTTTGATGAACTGCACCATTAAAACGCGCTTCCCTTCGCCAACCGCGCGCGCGGCAGCCCCAAGTGCGGACGTAGTTTTACCCTTACCATTGCCTGTGAAGATATATAGCATAAAATCTGTTTCCGGCTTACATTCCTTTATCCCATTCTACATCAAAAAACGGCAGTTATCTTTGAAAACCATTATGAGGCCGGGCAAGCATGGTCCCCGCCTCGGGCGGGGTTGCCAGCCGAATACTGAGCACGGCTCCTCGCTGGAGGAGCCGTGCGTGTTTTCAAAGATAACTGCCGTTACAATCAACACCCGCCGGTCGAGGTCCCGCACTGAAAACATGTTTTGCAGGCGCCGGTCTGCACGAGCATTCCTCCGCATTCGCGGCATACCGAATCCGCAAACACAACTTTTGATTCCGCGGTTTTTATGACAGGCGCGGACGGCGCAAGCGATTCGGTCGCGACAACGGCCTTGACGTTCGTCACGGTCGCGGGCACTTCTTTCGCCGCGCCTTTTACGCCAATCTCGTCAAGATCGGACGCTGACAAAAATCGAAGCGCGAGGTAGCGGAAAATATAGTCGGTAATTGAAGTTGCAACCTGGATATCTGAGTTTTCGGTAAATCCCGCGGGCTCAAACCTCCCGTAGACGAATTTTCGCGCAAGGGTTTTTAAAGGAACCCCGTGCTGGAGCGCGATTGAAATCGAAATTGCGAACGCGTCCAAGAGTCCCGCAAGGGTCGAGCCCTGCTTTGACATGGTGATGAAAATTTCGGCAAGGTCGCGATTTTCATACATGCTGTAGGTGAGATACCCCTCGTGGCCGGCGATAGAAAACTTGTGCGTTTCCGAAGGCCGCGTTGGCGGGAGCCGGCGACGAAACGGTTTTTCTACTTTTTTTGAGCCGGCCTTGCCGCTCGCGGTGACCAAGGGCTGTGCCGCTTTGGAGCCGTCGCGATACACCGCAAACGCTTTGAGGCCGAGATGCCACCCCATGATGTAGGCCTTCATTATTTCGTCGACGGTCGTATCAGCGGGCATATTGAATGTTTTTGAAATCGCGCCGGAAATAAAGGGCTGGACCGCCGCAACCATTTTGACATGCCCCTGCCAGTGGATTGACCGCACGCCGTTTGTTGGCCGCACCGCACAATCAAATACCGCCACGTGCTCGTCTTTCAGGGCGGGCGCCCCCTCAATCGTCCCTTGTGATTCGATGTGCGCAACAATGAGGTCGCGCTCCGCATCGGAGTAACCAATATTTTTCAACGCGTCGGGAATCGCGGTATTCACGAACCGCATCGTACCGCCACCGACAAGATTTTTTGTTTTGACGAGCGCAAATTCGGGCTCGATCCCGGTCGTCGCGCAATCCATCATGAGTGCGATCGTTCCCGTGGGCGCGATCACGGTCACCTGCGAATTTCTGACGCCGTATTTTTTCCCCAAAAAGACCGC
>CAZVQM010000113.1:0-2660 GCA_964629265.1 uncultured Candidatus Saccharibacteria bacterium
GACGAAGGTTCTCGCAACCGCCGCGTCGTTTTTGTGGAATTTTGTTGGGTATAAGTTGTTTGTGTTCCGGAAAGGTGTGTAGTAGTATAGATACTATGAAAGAAAGGATTCTTAATATAGTCTATGGAGCATCGTTATCTGCCGAAGCAGTTGCTCTATGGGAGCAGATGCTTGACGGTTTTTCGGATGATCTTGCGGGCGATATCCTGAATTTTCTTGAAACCGTTCCAGGCGGACTAAAAATAATGACCGATAACCTTTTCAAAAAAGTCGATGCGCTCAAGAAAGGAGAGCTTGGGGCGTGGGAAGATGCACTTGGGGAGGATATAAAATTTATTCAGTCATATAAGTAGTTTGCATTATGAGTTTTGGTCCTGAAAAAGAAAAAGAACTCGGTGGAATTGCGGGAAGACGAGAAGGGTATGGGCATAAAATCGAAGCAAAAGAAAAATTTGAAATTCCCGCAAAAGGTCTTTTTGCGCTTGCTATGGGCGCGCTTTGGCTTGAATGGAAGACATTTCGGGACCCTTTTGACAGTCAGCCGCTTGGAGGCGAGCTAAAACCTGAGGATAAAAAGAAGGTTGAAAAGCAAGGATGGCTGCGTACTGCATTTGAAAAGTCCCAAAAGGCATATGCGATGATTGAGAAAGTTGAAGATTTTGTGAACAAAGGCAAGGGCATCGGTGATCTATTAAAGGAAGGTCTTCCAGTTCAAGAAGTTAGCGATACGGAGCGTCAAAGGGAGAAAACGTAGCGCGTGGATCTACCAATAAGGAGGGCATATCGCCCTTTTTTTGTTTCTGGTTTTATGATAGCGTGCTTTCATGAGTACAGAATTTCCGGATAAGAAAGGCCATGAGCAAAAGCCCCTCGCGGAAATGACCGAGCAGGAAGAAATTGAAATTCGTGAGTTCACAGAAGAGGCTCTTGGCGCAATACGCGATTATCTTGTAGAGGAAAATAGAAATGTCAAAGAGGCGCTCCCTGATATGTCAGGGGGATCCGAAGATCAGGAGTTTGCCGATATGATCGAATCGATTGATCCGCGTGAGGCTGCGCCGCGGATTTACGAGATGGCAAAACAAGGGAACGATGCCTTGCTTCTTGCGATATTAGGATACACTCTTGTGCAAGGAGAGCGATATGGCGCAGACAATGCGGATGAAGGACACGCGGTAGAATATTCATCTCATGTATATTCAAGGATCTATCAGGCGTTTGAGAAAGTGCTCCGCGCATCTGAGCGGTTTCGAAAAGAATATACAAAAGAAGATCTTATCCGCTGGCTCTATGGCGACGAAGAAGCGCATAGGGCTGCGCTGATTCGTATGCGCGACATGAAGATGTCCCCTTCAAAAAAAGGATTTGAAGAGTATAAACTTTTGGACAGGATAGCCGCGGGGGATATCCAGAAAGAAGACCTTGAGGGTTTGAAACAGCTTCTTGATCAAAGGATTGATGAGAAGATACATATTGCGTTGGGTGAAATTCCGATTGAGCTCAAGAATATGCCGAACCAAAGCCCGCATTTTGAAAATTTTGTAGGCGATTTTATCGATTTATATCACATGAAGAGGTTTGCTCCTGATATTGTCCAACCAAAAGGCGAAAATAAAACATAGTATATGGACGAAAAGCATCTTGTCTTATATCGAAAATACCGGCCGAAAAGTTTTGATGAAGTCGTGGGTCAGAACCATGTTGTTTCCGCGGTTCGAAACGCAATCAAGCAGGGCAAGACCGCCCATGCCTATTTGTTTTCCGGGCCGCGCGGAGTGGGGAAGACAACGGTCGCGCGCCTCATTGCGAAAGCGTTGAATTGCGAAGGAAGAGAAAAACCGTGCAATTCGTGCGCATCCTGCGAAGCGTTTAATGAAAGCCGCGCGGTTGATTTGATTGAAATCGACGCCGCGTCAAACCGCGGAATCGACGAAATCCGCGAACTCCGCGACGCGGTTCGATTCGTCCCGGCCCAAGGAAAATTTAAGACATACATTATTGACGAGGTGCATATGCTTACGAAAGAAGCGTTTAACGCGCTTCTGAAAACGCTTGAGGAGCCGCCGGCGCACGCGGTCTTTGTCCTTGCGACAACCGAGCTTGACCGCGTGCCTCTCACAATCGTTTCGCGGACACAGCATTATTCGTTTCACCGGCCGGGCATAAAGGATATTGCCGGGCTTCTGGCGAGTGTCGCAAAAAAAGAAGGCGTAGCGCTTGATTCCGAGGGCGCGCGCATGATCGCGTTTGCGGCCGAAGGATCGTTGCGGGACGCCGAGAGCATTTTGGGGCAGATCATGGCGGTTGAGGACAAAGAGATTACGCGCGACGAAGTCGAGCGGATTCTCGGGATGCCGCGGCGTGACTCGGCAAAGGCGCTTTTTGAACTCGTCGCAAAAAAGGATATGAAGACCGCGCTCGCGCTCATTCAGGAAATTGCAAACCACGGCTACGACATGAACTTTTTTTCAAAAATGCTTCTTCAGTATTTCCGCACCGCGCTTTTTTTGAAAACCGACCCCGCGCTCAAAAAATTCATCGAGAGCGATTTTCTTCCGGACGAGCTCGAAGCAATCGAGAAAAATCTTCCCGCGTTTTCCGCTTCAGACATCTCCCGCGGACTCGAGGTTATTTTTTCAAATATGGCGATGTTTCGCCGG
>CAZVQM010000114.1:0-2654 GCA_964629265.1 uncultured Candidatus Saccharibacteria bacterium
TACATCAAGAAATCATCCACATAGTTGTTCATATAAGCCGCACGGTTCGCCCTGCGGTATTTTTGTTGACAAAACTTTTTTTTTGTTGGATTCTGTATGTAGGTTCTTTGGAGGTCCATATGAATCCTCGTTCGCCGACCGGAAGAGAAGTAAAAGCCCTTGGCGATCTCTACGAAAAACACCGCGGAGTGTGGGCGGAAATACTTAAAGAATTCAACCAGAGCCAGAAGCAGGTGGGTGGGCGCCCGCGAACTCTCGAAGCGCTTCAGAAGATGCACAAGCGCTACGTCAGGCGGGTTCTGTATGAGGCGGGGAAAAGGAATGTTTCTCTTGCCGAGAGGCTGCGGTCGCTTCTCGAGCCCTATCTGGTTCGTATTGGACAGCTCGAAGTGCGCGAGAGGCGACTCACGATTGAACGCGATAAAGCAATCGGTGAACGTGATGAGTATAAGGAAAAAAATGAGGATCTTCGTGCTCGGCTAAAAGAATTGGAACACAGAGAAGACCCGAATAGAATTGCTCTTCGGGTGGTACGGGCGCGCGATGCGATGGTTGCGCATTCTGAACCAAGACGATAACAAACCCCAACTCGGGGTTTATTTGTTTCTGTACAAAACGAACACTTGACAAGAATCGAAATTTGATGAACAAATGTTTTAGAACCGCAAAGGAGGAAAGCATGCCAAAGCGTGGATACACCCCCGAAGAGTATCGAGTTCTCAATCGACTCGTAGTAAAACATGGCACCGAAGGGCCTGCATGGAAAGCAATAGAAAAAGAATTCAACGAAGAAGCAAAGGGTTATCATCGTACAGCGGGCGCATTGAGAACAGAGTGTTTCAGACACACACAGCTTCGCGGCGTGCCAAAGAAAGATAAGACCATTCAAGGGATTATCCGAAAACTTGGCATAGTGGAGAAACGTCTCTCGCGCCGTTCTGTTGAAAGCGAATCGGCCAGAGAAGGCAGGAAAGAGAAAAGAGAACTTAGGAAAGAAAACAGGGATTTGAAGCGCTCGAATAGAGCACTCCAAGCCGAACTCGGCAAAGTGCGGCGCGCGCTCCGGCCTTTCCAGCGAGCCATTGAACGAGCGCAAAGTGTTCGTGTAGTACATTCAGAGGCCAAACGCTAAACACCTCCCTAATACGGAGGTTTTGTTATTTTTGGCGTTCTATGATATAAGTAAAGAGTATTCAATAACTAAATACGTATATGGGACTCTATATTGCATTAGGCGTAATTGTTCTTCTTATTCTCGTCGCCATCGGGATTTATAACTCGCTTATCCGCAAGCGAAATCGCGTGGACGAAGCGTGGTCTGATATCGAGGTTCAGATGAAGAGGCGATACGATCTTATTCCGAATGTCGTTGAGACCGTAAAAGGGTATGCGGCTCACGAGCGGGGCGTATTCGAGAACGTTACAAAAGCGCGGTCGGCGGCAATGGGCGCGACTACTCCCGAAGAGCACGCGCGCGCGGAAAATATGCTTACGAATACGCTGAAGTCGCTTTTTGCGGTTGCGGAGGCCTACCCCGACCTCAAGGCAAACGCGAACTTTTTGGATCTTCAGCGCGAGCTCGCGGATACGGAAAATAAAATTCAGGCGGCTCGGCGCTTTTTCAACGGCGTTGTCCTTGAATTTAATAACGGAATTCAGGTGTTTCCGACAAACATATTTGCGGGAATGCTCGGATTTTCAAAACGCGAATTTTTTGATCTCGAGGAAGAGCAGGCAAAACAGCCGGTGCAAGTGAAATTCTAATCAAGAAAATATAAGAAAGACCCAGCGTGCGCTGGGTTCTTAGTTGTGTTCTGGTGGAGTTTTTTGTGCGGGCAGCACGCCGGACACGCGCGCGCCCATTGCCCGAAACGCATCGAGCGTTGTGTGGAAATCGTAATCTCCGTCTGGGGATCCGGTATACTTGAGATGGAACATCGCCTCTGTACCGTGTTTTGCCTGTTCTGCGACAAGGATTTTTCCCGGAACATGCATTCTCCGAACGCAGTTCATGACATCCGATTCTGCGGTGATGATCCACCACTCGTGGGGGACGTCTTTCTCCAGTCCGTTCATCTCGCTACCCGAGATTTTGGTGTACGATCTTATACGCCCTCACTCCCGTCAATGCAGCAGCTACGTAAGTTTCGTCATATATTGCTTTATGCGGTCCGTCTGTGTGGACCGCCACATGCACTCCGTCGTGGGTCGGGATTACCGTCACTTTGGTGCGATGCGGGAAAGCGGGATGCGTGAAGTGATGAAGCACGTTTCTTTTTCCTTCAGGAGTAGCTCGAAAGTCGATCTGCATGATTTTCTCTCCTTTTGTGCTTCGGCCAGTATGCCACGATGGCATTATTTCGTCAAACCCGTGGAGCTTCATTTCCCAGCGAGGTTTTATATTTTCAAAACAATGTGAGGACAAAATTGCTTGGTTTCCGCGAAGGCGCCTTTTTCCCATTCAATGAGCGAGTTTTTATGCGCTTGAGACAATAGTCGAACAAGTTTGCTTGGCCCTCGACGAGCAAGGCGAGTCGAAGGAAACTTGTTCGACTCTTTAGTGAGCGCGCCGCAGGAGCGCGCGAATCGTGTCTCAAACGCATAAAAACGAGCGTTTAGCACTCTTGACATTTGAGTGCTAAATCTTTTATACT
>CAZVQM010000115.1:0-2633 GCA_964629265.1 uncultured Candidatus Saccharibacteria bacterium
TTGGGAAACACCGACGAGCATATGCATTGGCATCTTTTTCCGCGCCATCACGATGATCCGAATCCCAAAGGGACGGTAGGGAATATTGATCGTACGATTCGAAACGCCGAGAGCGCTCGGCCGGATACTGATACGCTCAAAAGTATGAAGCAACAACTTCTCAACGAGCTTAAGAAATCTTCAACTATTGTCAGCAAAATCACCGATACTAAGCATTGACTTATGATCGACACAAAAACCGCCTGCGGGCGGCTTTTTCGAGTTCGCTGACGGGCGTATGTCAACAGATTATCCGCACCCGGAATTTGTCTGGTTCCGGCGTTCCTTCAAGCTCAAGGACAATTTCTTCGCCCGGAGCGGAAACGCAGGGCGTCGTTTGATTCCTGTTGAGAATCTCGATAAGAGCAGAGGCGGAAAAACGATCCAGAGAGACCGCGATCCGGAACTTTCGGCTTACGCCGAGCATGAGCTCGATCCTGCGCACAACTTCCCGAGGAGTGGTAAATCCCTGGACTATAAAATCGGAAACCCCGAGTTTTTCCGCGCGATCCTTGTCTTCGGAAATACCCCGATGAGAAGAAATTACAACGGGAATTTTTGCAAACCGGGGATCGGCGCGCATTTTTTCTATGAGTTCAAACCCGCCCATCTTTGGCATCATAATGCCGGTAAAAACAATGTCCGGAGTATCCCCCTCGGAAAGAGCGGCAAACGCCTCTTCGCCGTTTGATACGGCGTGAACCTCAAAACCGTCCGCGCGGAAAACCGCGGCGTACGTCCCCAAAAGAAGCTGGTCGTCGTCAACAACAAGGATTTTTTGCTGTTTTTGTCCGGCGCCTTTCGCGTTTGCGCCGGATGCGTCTTGCCCCATGCCATTCATTATAGCCCAGAAGAGTAAAAATGAAAGCGCAAACCCAAAAATAGTGTATAATAATTTCGATGATCACCCTGGCGAAAAAACCAGCGCCAAAACCTCTTCTCCTCATTATTCTCGACGGGTTCGGCGTTTCTTTGGAGAGAACGGGAAACCCCGTTATGGAGGCAAGCACCCCGATGCTTGACGAGCTCTGGGCGAATTTTCCCGCCGCAACCCTTCAGGCATCCGGCATCGGCGTCGGGCTTCCGTGGGGAAAAGCGGGAAATTCCGAAGTGGGACACCTTACGATCGGCGCGGGAAAAATAATCTACCACCATCTGCCGCGGATCATAAACGCGATCCACGACGGAAGTTTTGAAAAAAACCCGGCGTTTTTGAACGCGGTTGAACACGCGAAAAAGAATAATTCCCGCATCCATATACTCGGGCTTTGTTCTAACGGCTCGGTTCACAGCTACCGCGAGCATCTTTTCGCGCTCCTTGATATGTTCGAGAAAAAAGGCGCGGAAAAAGTTTTCGTCCACGCGTTTACCGACGGCAGGGACTCGCCGCCGCAATCCGGAGCCCAGTTTCTCGAAACACTCGAGAGGCGCATGGCCGAGGAATGGCCACACGCGCAGATCGCATCGGTCACGGGCAGAATATTTCCCATGGACCGCGACGAAAATTGGGACAAAATCGAAACTGCGTACCGTCTCCTTACCGAAGGCCGAGGTGAACCGGTAGGTATCGCGTCCGAATACGTAAAACGGATGTATTCGACCATAGCGAACGACGAATTCATCCCGCCCGCGGTCATTGTCGATGAAAATAAAAAACCCGTTGGCGTCATAGAAAAAGGGGATGTGGTTATTTTTTTCGACTTTCGGGAGGATTCAGTGCGGGAGATCGCGACCGCCTTCGCCGCAGACACATTCGACAAATTCGCGCGGCCTAAACTTAAAAACCTCTTCGTTGCCACCATGACGGAATATAAAAAAGACCTTCCCGTCGCGGTCGCATTCCCGCCCCTTGAGATTCCGATGCCTCTTGCGCGCGTCTTGGGGAGTGCCGGACTTTCACATCTCCATATTGCGGAAACCGATAAATACGCACATATAACGTATTTTTTTAACGGCGGTGAGGAAAAGCCGTTTGCGCGCGAGGAGCGAGTCCTGATCCCGTCAACAGAGACGTCCCACTTCGATGAAACGCCCGCAATGCGCGCGCGAGAGATCACCGACGCGATTCTTGAGCGCTACTACGCCGAGGACGTCATCATAGCGAACTTTGCAAACGCCGACCTCATCGGACACTCGGGAAATTTCCAGGCCGCGGTAAAAACAGTCGAGGTGCTCGACGAATGCCTCAAGCGTCTTTCGGACGAAATAATGAAAACAAACGGCATTATGATCATAACATCAGACCACGGGAACATTGAACTCAAACGAAACACCCAAACCGGAGAACAGCTCACCGAGCATTCCCTGAATCCGGTTCCATTTTTGCTCGTCGCGAAAAATCTCAAGCTTCCCGAGCCTCGGACCGATGCAGAAATTATGCGCGTGAAATCCGAAACAAAAGGCATTTTAATCGACGTCGCGCCGACCGTTCTTGATATTCTGGGAATCCACAAACCCTCGGATATGACCGGAAAAAGCATCCTTGAATCACTCTAACACGGAGTTGTTGACACCCCGGATGCGATTTGATATGATAGTGATGTTTCTATTTGTTCGAATTTTAACTTTAGGAAATTCTCTCTGATGCGCCGCGA
>CAZVQM010000116.1:0-2605 GCA_964629265.1 uncultured Candidatus Saccharibacteria bacterium
TAGTGAATTTTTTCGCTGGAAAAAATTCACGTGTCGAGAAAGCATATCAGCGAGCCCTACTTCTTCCCTTCCTTTATCAACTCCGCAATATTTCCCGGCACTTCTTCGTAGTGGTCGAATTCCATGGTAAATGACGCTCTGCCCTGAGTGAGTGAGCGAAGCGTAGTGACATACCCGAACATTTCAGACAAAGGCACTTTTGCCTTCATGACTTTAATCCCCATGGAGCGGTCTTCCATTTCCTCGATTCGCGCGCGCTTTGCGTTGAGGTCGCCGGTAACTTCCCCCATGAACTGTTCCGGTGTTACGGTCTCCACGCGCATGATCGGCTCAAGAATAACGACTTGTGCGCGTCTTGCCGCTTCCTGAAGCGCAATGGAGGCCGCGATTTTGAAAGCGGCTTCGGACGAGTCAACCTCGTGGTACGAGCCGTCATAGACCGCGACTTCCATATCAACCATGGGGTATCCCGCAAAAATGCCTTTTTCCATGGCCTCTTTCACGCCTTTTTCAACAGCGGGAATATATTCTTGGGGAACGAGCCCCCCTCTAATTTCGTTCACGAATTCAAAACCCTTTCCGCGCTCAACGGGTTTAACTCTCAACCACACGTGGCCGTATTGTCCCCGACCGCCCGACTGGCGAATGAATTTCCCCTCCGCTTCGGCGGTCTTTTTTATTGTCTCCTTGTATGCAACTTGGGGCCGTCCGACGTTCGCTTCAACGGAAAATTCGCGCTTCATGCGCTCCACGAGAATTTCCAAATGCAATTCGCCCATGCCGGAAATAATGGTTTCTCCGGTTTCTAGATCTCCTTTGATGCGAAACGTCGGATCTTCTTCAGATAGACGCTTTAATGCCATACCCATTTTTTCCTGGTCCGCTTTTGTTTTGGGCTCGATTTTCAACGACACGACGGGCTCGGGGAATATGATTCGCTCAAGAATAATCGGATGCTCGGGATCGCAGAGGGTATCCCCGGTATGCGTATTTTTCAGGCCGACGATCGCGCCGATGTTTCCTGCCTGAATCTCTTTTAGTTCCTCGCGCGTGTTTGCGTGCATGCGTAAAATCCGGCCAACACGCTCCTGCGAATCCTTTGTTGAATTTAAAACGTAGCTTCCCGCGGAGAGTGTCCCGGAATACACGCGGAAAAATGTGAGCTGGCCAACGTAGGGATCGGTTTGGAGCTTGAATGCAAGCGCGGCAAACGGCGCATCGTCCGTTGCCTCGCGCGTTGTCTCCGCACCGGTCTTTTGGTCAATTCCTTTTACCGGCGGAAGATCAACGGGAGACGGAAGATAATCAACGACCGCGTCAAGCACCAATTGCACGCCTTTATTTTTCAGGGCGGACCCCGTAAGCACCGGAACCAATTTATACGAGAGCGCGGCCGCGCGAAGCGCCGCCTTTAGCTCGGGAACAGAAATTTCTTTCTCCTGGAGATATTTGTGGGTGAGTGCGTCATCCGACTCTGCAATTTTTTCAACCATTTTGTGCCGCCATTCCTCCGCGATCGCGCTCATCGATTCCGGAACGTCTTCCCACACGACATTCTCTCCCTTATCGCCTTCGAAACGGGCAACTTTCATATTCAAAAGATCAATAACCCCTTCAAAGTCCTGTTCCAAACCCACCGGATACTGGACAGCGACCGCATTCGGCGTCAGGCGCTCGTGAATCGAGGCAAGCGAGCGCTCAAAAGACGCCCCTGTCCGGTCGAGTTTGTTGATGAAACACACACGCGGCACGTGGTAGTCGTCGGCATAGCGCCAATTGGTCTCTGATTGCGGCTCTACGCCCGCAACGCCGTCAAATACCACAACCGCGCCATCAAGGACGCGAAGCGAGCGCTTCACCTCAACCGTAAAATCAATGTGCCCCGGAGTATCAATCAAATTAATCCGGTATTCGTGTTCTTTTGTCTGCGGCGCGTATGTCGGCTTCCAAAAACAGTTTGTTGCGGCAGACGTAATCGTAATTCCGCGCTCTCGCTCCTGCTCCATCCAGTCCATCACTGTGTCTCCCTCGTGCACTTCGCCGATTTTGTGGGACACGCCCGTATAAAACAAAACCCGCTCGGAAACAGTCGTTTTCCCGGCATCAATGTGGGCAATAATGCCTATATTTCGAGTTCGTTCTAACGGATATTCGCGGAGCATACATTAAGAAAATTCAAAAGCGAGATGACACTATTTCGAAACCATGATTCTGCCGAGCGGGCCTGGTGTCCCAATCCGCCGTCTGGCGGAGAGGGACGAGCGAGGCAGAATCCCTGAGGTGAGTCCCGGCGCTGGCCGGGACGATAGCCGTGTTGAGAAATAGTGTCATCGAGCAACCTACCACGCAAAATGCGCAAACGCCTTATTCGCATCCGCCATTCTATGAGTGTCTATTTTTTTCTTTATAGCGGAGCCCTCGTTTTTTGCGGCGAGCACCAATTCCTCCGCGAGTTTTTCATGCATTGGTTTTCCTTTTTTTGATCGCGCGGCATCCAAAATCCAACGGTATGTCAGCGCCATTCTACGCTCGCCGCGGACTTCGCGCGGCACCTGATAGGTCGCCCCTCCAATCCGGCGGGAACGGACTTCAAGAAGTGGGCCTA
>CAZVQM010000117.1:0-2567 GCA_964629265.1 uncultured Candidatus Saccharibacteria bacterium
CCGATCCGCACGGTTTTTTTGATTCTGCGAACGCGCGCGACCATATTCCGCCACTCAGCCATGTCGCGTTTTTTCGGACGCAAGCCGAATTTTTCGATGAGGCGATCCCCGAGATTTTCTTTTTCAAAATTCACCGGCACCTCGTAAATCATTCTTGTATCCGGCGCAGAGATGATATCTTTTTCGTGGACATTGCAAAGTATAGCGAGTTTTTTCTTTCTTGGCTCGTCCAAGGGAACGCGCGAGCGGCCGATGATAAAGTCGGGCTGGATTCCGGTTGCGTTCATCGCGCGAACTGCGTGCTGGGTCGGTTTTGTTTTCATCTCGCCGATCATTTCAGGAATTGGCAAATAGGAAATCAAAACAAACAAAACCTCTTTGGGCCGCGCGAGGCGGAGCATCCGCGCGGCTTCTAGAAACAAAATATTTTCGTATTCCCCTACTGTTCCGCCGACTTCGACAAGCGTAAAATCGGCCCGCGCTTTTCGCGAGGCCTTGTCAAGGCGCTCAATGACTTCGTAGGGAATGTGGGGAACCGGCTGAACGCATTTTCCGCCGTATTCGTGTCGCCGCTCCCGTTCGATAACCGTCTGATAGACCCCGCCCGAGGTCATATAGTTTTCGCGCGGAATATCCTCGTCCAGGAACCGCTCATAGTTCCCGACGTCCTGGTCGGTCTCCATGCCGTCAGCGGTCACAAAGACCTCGCCGTGCTCAATCGGGTTCATGGTGCCTGCGTCAACATTCAAATACGGGTCGATTTTTACTGCGGTAACGCGAAAACCACGGCTTTTGAGAATCCGCCCAATGGACGCGGTCGCGATCCCCTTCCCGATTCCCGACATCACGCCTCCGCAAATGAAGATATATTTTGCCATGAGTGAATTTTACACGATATCAGAAAGCTTTGCCATTGCAAACGGGATAAGCATTTCATCCGGCGAAAGACCTCCGTGGTGGCCTTTCTTCATCATTGGTTTTCCCTCGGGGTGCATATACCAGATTGTGTTTTTCCTTTTCGGCAGAATCAATATGTTCCCAGCGCGCTTTTTGAATAGTTCCGACGCCGCATTGTTCCCAAAGAGTTTTCGTCTGTGCGCCTCGCGGATAGATAAAACAGTGGCGTCATTTTTGAGCACCCGGCGGAGTCGTGAGAAGATTTCTTTCAGGCGTCCGGGTTGAATCGCGAGGAAGACGTCCCGGGGGCCTCCCGTCGGATAAATCGGCCTTCCATTTTTCCGCATAAATGCTTTTTCCAGCCATTGAAACGAGTTGAGGTAGAGCGTTTTTTTCGGTTTTACATCCACCTGGCCGTGGTCAGCGGTTATTATAAGAATGGTTTTTTGCGCCACTTTTTTGTGGATTCCCGACAGTGCATTGCAAAGTAGGGTGTGAAGCGCCCGCACTTCTCTTTTGTATTCCGGAGAGCTCGGCCCGTGGGCGTGTCCGGCTTTATCAATGTCTGCCCAATAGACGTAGATAAAGCGTGGCCCCGCGCGGCTTTTGACGATAGTTCGGCGGAGGATATGTGATAAATCGCGCGCGTTCGTATATCCTTTTTTCGTTGCGCCGCGCAAAAATATTTCATTATACCCGCCGCGGACGAATGCATCTTTGTTTATCGCGAGCGAGCGTACTTTGTGCGTGCGAAGGGTTTTATGGATGACCGATTTTTCGATTTCTTGGGATGTCAGAATATGGGGAGAAACGTTTTGCCGCGTTAGGACATCGCGCTTCTCCGAGCCGAGCGGAGAGAATAGGAGAGGCATGATAATTTTGTTGAGACGCGGTTCGTATAAAAACCATTCAAATACACCGGTTTCATTTGGCGTGCGGCCTGTGTTGAGAGATGAAATGGCGGCGGCTGTTGTTGATGGAAAAACCGTTGTAATGGGGAAGAATGCGCCTTTCCGTGCTATCGCTTGAAAAAGCGCGAGATGCTTTGCGTTCGCGAGCCACTGGCGGTAACCGAACCCATCGGCAAGAAGCACGATAATCGTAAGATTTTTCTGATTCCGGAGCGTCTTGAATTTCTCCGGCAGATTCTTAAAGAATGAATTTTTTGACGGAATATTGAAGAATTCAAAAATGGTCCCGGGTATATTTGAGAGCGCAAATGAATTATAAAAAGGGAGAATCCATCCTCCCCGTTCCGATGATACTACTGCACGCGTGATTTCCTGCGGTTTCATTCTTCCTTGTCAATAAGAATTTTTACTTCTGTTGTAAGCTCCGGGTGAAGTCGGAGCAAAACCGTTTTTTCGCCCGCGGTTTTTATCGGCTCTTCGAGAAGAATATCTTCTTTGCGAACGGTGATTCCCTTTTTTTTCAATTCCTGCTGGATTTTTGCAGAGCTTATCGAGCCAAAAGATTTTCCTTTTTCGCCAATCTTTGTTTTGAAATGGAGCGTAATTGTCTTCAGGCGCTCGGCAACCGTTTGCGCATGGTCATTTCGGAGAGTGCTTGTTTTTTGCTTTTCCGCGAGCGCGTGCGTAAGATTTTTAAGGGCGTTCGCGGTTGCGGGGCGCGCAAGACCTTTCAAAAACAAAAAATTCCGCGCGTATCCG
>CAZVQM010000118.1:0-2546 GCA_964629265.1 uncultured Candidatus Saccharibacteria bacterium
TAATCGTAATGGGCGCAGATGCCGTGCCGTGCAGGTTATAGACGGTAAAGCAAGTCGGCGCGCAGCTGGTATAAGTGCCCGATCGGATATAGATGGTGGTGCCTGGACTCATTGCTACTGGCGTTGTGCCCCACGCTCCAAATACGCTCGCAAGCGACTTCCATGCCTTGCCGTCCGAACCGGAACAATCCCGCCTGGCAACTGAATAACTTCCAGAAACACAATCCGAAGCCAAATTGCTGTCCACATAATAAACATTTCCTGTAGTTTGAGTTTGAGTTGGTGCGGTATACTTCACCAAATAATCTTCCGCAGACCAGCCGCTTATACCATTGTCGTATGTAATCTGCCACCAGTTATTGTTATCCGCATTAATTGGTCCTCCGATGACTGTTCCGAGATTTCCCGTGGCTTCTGTGCCAAGTGAAGTTCCAGAAGTTGAGGGGGTTAAGCGGACGTTAAGAGGTCCGGAAGAAACTTGGACTCGATCGTTGATTGAGAACTTGGTGGAGGCGGGTATTGTTCCCACTGTCGTTCCGGAAAGAGTCAGCGAGCCCCAGAGATTTGGCTGGGAATATGAACCGGTTGCAATGATGTTCAACCAATCAAATTGTTTTGTTACTCCCCCGTCTCTGTCGTTGTTGGTGAGAAGAAGGCCCAAGATTTTGTTGGCTTGAGGAACGGTTGAAATTGATGACCACGGAATTTTGATTTCCATAGTGTAGCCGCCTGTTTTTGTGGCTGTCCTCGAGGTTATGGTTGAAGGAGAAACAATGTTATTGATATTGGTAAAGAAAGAGAAGTCATTGGCATCCATTGTTGTGGATTTGTTGTTTTGAGCATCAAGATATATTTCCGTTCCATCATCCTGCCAAAGATCGGATGTTATGTTGAGGGCTTCAAGTTGTGAATCAGTTACGTCGTATGCGAAGTAAAGGTTTGTGTCATCCCAGAGAGTTGAGACTTTGACGGAGTTATTGCTGTAAGTCGGATTTGAGAAAGTAACAGAGCTGACGGAAGACCAGACAGAATCAGAAAGAGAGCCATCCATGGTTATTGGAGAGAGGGTTTTGAGGGAGGTGATGGAGCCGGAGGTTGTGGGGGGTGTCGGTGTAGGAGTCGGGGTCGGGGTGGGAGTTGGGGTAGGAGACGGAGTTGCTCCGCCAGTTTTGCATGCTGACGGAATCGCTCCGAACATATTTTCAATAGCCGTTGTCACATAGCCGTCGTCTTTTGCCATGCCGTAGGTTACTGAACTATACCCGGAAAGTGTCATTGCTTCCTTAATTCTTTGATCCATGGGCCACGGCCAGAGCGGCTCGCTTGTCTTCACTCCATCCCTGTACCGCGCGCAGAGATTTGCTCCTCTGGCAGTATTGAATATATTTTCTCCTACACCATAGAGTGAAGAGAACGAAGAACCTTCGAGCACGTTTGAAGTTTGCCATTGACCCTGGTATGTTGATGCGCTGCCTCCAATTCCCGTGAGACTACTTGCAATCATTCCTTGGCCGCCGCCGGAAGCCGAAGCAGCATTTACGTCGTTCGCCAAGAAAAATCTCGGAGTGCCAGCATGATTAGGATCTATAAATACCGCTACATCTTTCAATTCAAGCCCACCCATATTGTTGATGAAAACACCAGCGAAGCCGTTGAATGTATCGGTTGACTTAAGGTACGCTATGCTCCCAAGAAGTTTGCTGTTGGCAGTTCTTGTCAATCCAGAAGCAAGACCGTCATCGGAAAGTATTCCGTATGGGTAATTTACGACTTCAGTAAACGGTCCCGCGCCGCTACTGCAATACGTGCATGGATTTCCGTAAGGATCCAAAAGAGTATAACTGGCGGGCATGCTTTCCGCGCTCCAAGTACCGATAATATTTTCTTCTAATACTTGATAGCTATTATAAGCCAGCGAGGGAACCATTTTGGGTCCTGTTTGCGTTGAACGTTGCCATCTCCCCCACATCCGCCGCACCGTATTAGGCCCTGAGAATTCAAACGGTTCAAATATTTTTCTTCCAACTCCCCAACCGGCAATATCTTCAAGCAAGTTATTGTTGCCGTAAGCAATGAGCCAAACTATATTGTTTAGATCATACGCATCCCATGCGGTAACCCTGCGGATAATATTATTATTCGAGGTAACGTAAACAACGTCTGCGCCCGAACAGCAGACATCGATCCCCTCAACCACAAACCAATCATTATTGTTTGTGCGCGTGAGCCATACGGGACGATTAGATCTTTGTCCGTCTATCAACACTTTCCCTTCGTTAAGCGCACGGATAGTTACTGGATTTCCGGACAACCCTTTTACGTTGAGGGTCGGAAGAATCATAGATCTTGCGCCAGTATAGGTTCCATCCAAAAGACAAAGTGTTTTCCCTGGCCCTGCGACAGACCAGAAGTCAGCAATCTGAAATGGCGAAGATTGTGAAAGGCCGTTTCCTCCTCCGGATGGAGAGGCGTAGTAATTACAACCGGTTGTTGAAACCGAATAAACATTTCCTGTAGTTTGAGTTTGAGTTGGTGCGGTATACTTC
>CAZVQM010000119.1:0-2543 GCA_964629265.1 uncultured Candidatus Saccharibacteria bacterium
AAAAGCACCACGACCGCACTTTGCGCGCTTGTTTTGGAAGAAGGATACTGCGACCCCACGGTTATCATTGGAACGAAAGTAAAGGAATTCGGCGATTCCAACTTTCGCGGGGGTTACGGGCCGTATCTTGTCCTTGAAGCGGACGAATGGAACAAATCGTTTCTCAATTATTCTCCGAAAATTGCAATCATCACGAATATCGACGCCGAGCATCTCGATACGTATAAAAACCTCGATGACGTGAAAAAGACCTTTCTCCAGTATCTCAAAAAAATTCCTTCGGATGGGATGGTCGTCGCAAACTGGGACGACAGAAATGTAAAAGACGTTGTCTGGCAATCGAAAAAACGGGTCATCTGGTATTCCCAAAAGGACCGCGACGCGGAAGAAATAAAAAAGCATCTGAAAATTCCCGGGGAACATAATCTCTCAAACGCCCTTGCCGCCGCGCGCCTCGGCTCCCTTCTGGGAATTCCGTACGTCCATATTCTTCAGGCGCTCTCCGGCTTTCGGGGCGTGTGGCGCCGCTTTGAATTTAAAGGCATGGATAAAAACGGCGCCTACGTCATCTCGGACTACGGCCACCACCCGAAGGAGATCATGGCAACGATTGCAGGCGCGCGCGAGCGCTACCCCATGCGGCGCGTATGGTGCGTATACCAGCCGCATCAATACCAACGCCTCCAGTATTTATGGAATGACTTTACAACCGCGTTTGATATGGCGGACCGCGTCCTGCTTCTGCCGGTCTATGATGTTGCGGGCCGGGAAACAAAACTGGCACGAGACGCGGTAAACTCGAAAAAACTTGCCAAAGAGCTCGTAGAGCGCGGGAAGCTCGCGACCTACCACCCGTCGTTTGGCGCCACAAAACGCGTGATCGCGGATGAATCAAAAAAAGGAGATATTATCCTGGTGATGGGCGCGGGTGACATCTACACGATTGCCGACGACCTTGTTCGCTGACGCACAAACGCAATTGACCGCACGCATTGACTCTCGGAATAATTCGCGAGATACTATGAGATATGCCCGGTAGTGAAAATTCGATAGTTTCGCTTTCGGAAAGATTCTGTATCCACCCTATCAACTCAAAGACATGTCACACTGCATATATGCTGAAAAAACCTTATACACTTTCTAATCGAATTTCTACTACCGGGTATGCCTGAATCGAATCAACAATTCATAAAAAAAGGGATTGCGGTTTCGATCGCCCTCCTCGTTCTGGGAGGCAGTTTTTTTGTGGGCTACACCATCGGATACCGGGCGCGCCCACCGGTTGATATCGTAAATGTCGTCAGCAAAGACCCGCAGGGAAATGACAATGTAAAAGCTGTTGACTTCACCCTTTTCTGGGACGTCTGGTCGCGGATAGAGGAAAAATACGTTGACAAAGGAAACATAAACCGGGAAAAGCTCGTTTTCGGGGCGATTTCCGGGCTTGTAAAAGCGCTGGGCGACCCGTACACGGAATTTTTTCCGCCCCAGGAAACAAAGCAATTTCAGGAAGATATCAAGGGCGCATTCGGAGGCATCGGCGCAGAAATCGGAATGCGAAAGGGGATTCTCACGATAATCTCTCCCATAAAAGATAGTCCTGCCGAACGCGCCGGGCTCAAAGCCGGAGACAAAATCCTAAAAATAGACGATACCGGGACCTCCGATCTTTCCTTGACCGAAGCGGTCGGGAAAATCAGGGGCGAGGTCGGAACAAAGGTGCGGCTCACCATATTCCGAGAAGAAGATGGAGAAAAACCGATTGAGGTTACGGTAACGCGCGATACGATAAAAATCCCCATAATCAAGACGGAAAAGAAGGGAGACGTATTCGTCATCCAGCTCTATCATTTCACGGAAAACTCCGGATTCGAATTCCGCAAAGCGATACAGGAATTTTCCGCCTCAGGTTCAAAAAAGCTTATCCTCGATCTCCGGAATAATCCCGGGGGATTTCTCGTGATGGCCGTTGACATCGCGAGCTGGTTTTCCGGGCCGGGTGATGTTATCGCGCGCGAGCGCTTCGGAGACGGCTCAGAAGAGGTCTATCGCTCGTCGGGGTACCGCGTCCTCGAAAAAACCCCGACCGTCATCCTCGTAAATGAGGGCTCTGCATCCGCATCCGAGATCGTTGCGGGAGCGCTTCGGGATCTCCGGGGAATAAAACTTATCGGTCAGAAAACGTTCGGCAAAGGATCAGTACAAGAACTTATTAATCTTGAACGAAGCTCTTCGGTGAAAATAACGATCGCAAAATGGCTCACGCCCAACGGCACCGAGATAAATGAAAAAGGCCTGGAGCCCGACGTCAAAGTGGAAATCCCGAAAGAGCCAGAGGAGGGAAAGGACTACACCATGGAGCGCGCGCTTGAGGTGTTGAAAGGATTATAGGGTGACGCTCAGAAACTGCTTTCGAAAAACTTCACTCCGCCCCACCGTGTCGGAGCTCATCAGAGCTCGACCTCGCTCGTCCCCCGACTCAACGTCGGGGGACACCGTGGCCGCTCGGTCTCGCATGTTTTCAAAAGCAGATTTCCTCGCTT
>CAZVQM010000120.1:0-2532 GCA_964629265.1 uncultured Candidatus Saccharibacteria bacterium
GACGGCGCGGGCCTCGTCGGTCTTTCCCGCCGCAACGGCCTTTTCCAATTTTTTCACGAGCTCCCGATACGCATCCTTTTTTTGCGTATTTCGCTCGCGGCGGCGTTCCGACTGCCGGAGCGCTTTTTTTGCTGATTTTGTGATTGGCATATTTGAAAAGATTACTACGTGTGGATAAAAAAGTCAACAAAAACAAAAATAAAATAAAAAGAAAACCCGCGGATGCGGGCCTACTGAACGAGAAGAAAGAACACACCTACGACGACAGAGAGATAACCGACTACGAGAAAAGCTGTGATTGGAGAAATACTTCTGGTTTCTTTTTTGAAAAAACCAACATATCCCTTCTTCATTCCATACCCGGTTGCAATTAGGAGGGTTCCAAAGAAAATGGACTCGATATTGAAAAGTACAGACCGCGGAAGAGAAAAGACGTACGTTGCGATTTCTCTACAGATTATTAACACGCCGAGGACAGTGATAATCGGGAAAATATGTCTCCCTACGAAGTGGTTATCGAGTGTTCCGTAGTGGTATCCGGTTTGAGGATTGTACGGCCTTCCGTGACACGAACAGTTTTCGGCTCCTCCGTCGATACAAATACCCATGCCATCCTCCAGAAAAATCTGCGTTTATGTTATTCCTGATGAGTACAGATGTCAAGGCAATGTGAGTTTCTTAATTCTATTTCTAATTTTTGTCGCGCGTTCGAAATCCATGTCGCGCGCGGCTTTTTTCATCTGCCGGCGAAGCTCTTTGATGATTTGTTTTGCGCTGCCTTCTGGGAGCGCCTCGTCTTCCGATAAGATTTCTTCGCGCAGTGATTTTCTGATCTCCTTTTTTATTTCTTTCGGCGTGATGTTGTGGGCTTTATTGTATTGGGCCTGAATGTTCCGTCTGCGGTTGGTTTCGCGGATTGCGGCTTTCATCGAGCCGGTTTTTGTGTCCGCGTAGAGAATCACTTTTCCGTCAATGTGCCGTGCTGCGCGGCCGATGATTTGCAAAAGCGTTGTTTCGTTTCGCAAAAATCCTTCCTTGTCCGCGTCTAAAATCGCGATAAAAGAGACCTCGGGAAGATCCAGCCCCTCGCGCAAAAGATTTATTCCCACAATAACGTCGTGCGTTCCTTCGCGGAGTTTTTTTAAGGTCTCGGTGCGCTCAAACGTTTTTATTTCCGAGTGAAGGTATTCTGCCTTGATGCCGGCCTCCGTGAGGTATTCCGCGATGTCTTCAGCAAGGCGTTTGGTAAGGGCCATCACAAGCGAGCGCTCGCCTTTTTTAACGCGCACGCGGATTTCTTTGATAACGTCCTGGATCTGATTTTTTGTGGGCCTGATTTCTATTTTTGGATCAAGGATTCCTGTTGGGCGAATAAGCTGCTGGACTACATTGGGAGAAGATTCTTGTATTTCGTATGGAGCGGGCGTTGCCGATGCGTAGACAACCGAAGAAACCTTTTTATCGAATTCACTAAACATGAGCGGCCGGTTGTCGAGCGCGGAGGGTAGCCGGAATCCGTAATCAATGAGGGTTTTTTTGCGAGATGCGTCTCCGGCGTGCATCCCGCGAATTTGCGGGATTGTTGCGTGGGACTCATCTATGACCGTGAGAAAATTTTCTCCGTGCGCGTAGCGGAAGTAGTCGATGAGCGTATACGGAGGCGAGCCGGGTGCGCGAAACGAGAGCTGGCGAGAATAGTTTTCAATTCCGTTCGCGTATCCTGTCGAGCGAAGCGTTGCGAGATCAAATTCTGTACGCTCGCGCAGGCGCTGGGCCTCAAGAATTTTGCCTTTGTCTTTGAGCTCTTTGAGGCGCGCCATAAGTTCTGTTTCTATGTTTGTGAGCGCAAGCGAAAGCGTATCGTGCGGCGTCACAAAATGTTTTGCGGGAAAAATTTTGAATCGGTCGGTCTTGTACCCTTTGCCCTTTTTCCGAATATCAGTTTTTTCAACTTGAATAGAAGTGATGCGATTTTTTTCAATTTCAACGCGTATGATGTCTTCCGCAGTCGGGAGATGAATCTCGACAGTATTTTCTCTGATGCGGAAATGTCCTTGTCTTGGGTCAATCGGGTTTCTTGTATACTGGAGCGTGGTAAGTGCGGCGATAAGCGATTTTTGAGAAAATTGCGCGTGGTTTTGAATATCAAGGGCTGCATTCTGGTATTCCTCCGGATTCCCGATGCCGTATATGCAGGAAACCGATGCCACGATAATGACGTCGGGCCGCGAGAGAAGAGAAGCGGTTGAGGCGTGGCGCAACGAATCAATAACCTCATTTATTTTCGCATCTTTTTCTATATACGTATCGGACTGCGGGATATAGGCCTCGGGCTGGTAGTAGTCGTAATAGGAAACAAAATAGTGTACGGCATTTTCAGGGAAAAATTCTTTGAATTCCTGGTAGAGCTGGGCCGCGAGGGTCTTATTGTGGGAAATCACGAGTGTCGGCAGGCCGGTTCGCGCGATGACATTAGCCATGGTAAATGTTTTTCCGGATCCGGTAACACCCAAGAGCGTTTGGCGCTTCACT